>DASUCV010000021.1 GCA_036275915.1 Candidatus Polarisedimenticolaceae bacterium
GGAGTGTGTGAGGGGTAGCACCCTTCTCTCTTGGGGTGACCTTCGTCTCTAGAAGAAAAAGCAGAATGTCCCCATTAGGCGGACCAGTCGAAACGATCGGGGACCACGACGTCGATGAAGCCGTCGGCGGGGACGCGTTGCACGGCGCCGGCGGCGTTCTTGATCTCGACCGCGAACCGTGCGGCGCCTCCGAGGCCAGCAAGCGGGATGCGCATCTCGAGGATGCGATCGAGGGCGGTCTCGGCGGCTTCGACCGCCTGCCCGGACGGAACGCGGATCCGCACGTCCGCACCGTCGAACGATCCCGGCTCGAACGGGTCGAGACGCACGTAGAGCGCATCGTCGTCCGAGCCGAACCAGAGGTCGCGCGCGAGGCGCGTCGCCGCGTGCATCGCGCCGTGGACGACGCGGACGCGCCCCGCCGCCAGCCACTCGAAGTAGTCGCTGACGCGACCGTCGATCCGCGCCGTCACCGGCCCGCTCGGCCGCGACGCGGTCTGCAGCCCCGCCCCCTTCACCGGCTCGTCGAGCGAGGCCGGAGCGGCGAGTCCCGCGGCGGTGTAGGCGACGCGGAGCTTCTCGCGGAAGCCGAGGTCGAACTCGGCGCCGTACTCGGTCGGGTGATCGTCGCCGTACCACCAGAACCAGTCGCTCCCCTCCGCGGCGAGGATCGCCCGCCATGCCGGTTCGTCCCACGCGAGCGGGCCGCGCGCCGCTTCGACCGCGTCGCGCGCCGCGGCGAGCAGCTCCCAGCCGCGGTTCTTCTCCGCATGCCCGATCCACGTCGCGAGACTGCGGTAGATCCACGAGCCGGCGGTGACCTGGGGGAGCGGCGACGCGTCCGCGGGAGCCGCGGCCTCCGACGCCGTCACCGTGCGAACGCCGGGGTCTTCCGCGAGCGTGCCGTAGAACGCGTCGAAGAAGGGAGTTGCGTGGTCGGGGTAGTGCTCCCACGCGTTCTCGCCGTCCAGGATCACCGTCACGACGCGGCGGAGTCCGTCGTCGGGCAGCGACTCGCGGATGCGGCGCAGGCGGTCGGCGAAATCGCGCGCCGCCTCGGCCGGCGGCCGGCCGGAGTACGCGAAGCCGATTCGGTCCGAGAGATCGTGGTCGCGGAAGAGGAGTACCGGCCCCTCCCCGTGCCGCCACGGCCGGTAGAGGAGCGCCGCGCGCTGCGCGTCGGCGGTGGCGCGGTCCGCGGGGAAGACACTGCCGAGCGAGGCGAAGAGCAGGTCCTCGTCGCTCGCCGCCCAGCCGTAGCCCGCTTCGGCGAGGCGCGCGAGCGCCGCCTCCGAGATCGCGCCCTCGGACGGCCAGCCGCCCGCGGCGCGTCGCCCGAAGAGCGCCTCGAACCTCGTCATCGCACGCTCGAGCTGCAGGCTCGCGTCCTCGGGGTGGCGGAACGAGGACGACGGGAGCGGGAGGTCGGGGACCGACTCGAGCGCCGACGCCGTGTCGCAGAGGAGCGGGAGGATCGGGTGGTAGTACGGGCTCACCGACAGCTCGACGCGGCCGTCGTCGGCGAGCCGGCGCCACCGCGGGATCACGTCGGCGAGGAACGCGCGGTGAACGGCGAACAGCTCCGCCTTCTCGGATTCGTCGAAGCCTCTCCCCTTCCGCCTCAGGCGCGCGACGACGGGATCGGCCTGGAGGAGCGAGCCGCTCCACGCGACGTGGAAGAGGACCTGGAGGTCGCGGAGCGCCTGGTCGTCGAAGCGCGCGACCTCGGCGCCGCCGACCGCGTTCGGCGCCGCGTGGCCGCGGAGCGCCGCCAGCTCCTCGTAACGCCTGAGATCGCCGGCCATCCGGTCGCGGTTGAGCGAGAAGAAGTGGCCGACGACGAACGTCCTCTCTTCGGGGGTCAGCTCTTCCGCGGGCTTCGTCGCGAGCGCGAGGAACGGGTCCGGGGGCGCGCTCCCGTCGGCCAGCCGCACGAGCTGATCGAGGAGCGTGGGCACGACGTTGAAGGTCACGCGGACGCCGGGGTGTCGTGCGACGTGCGCCGCCATGTCGGCGTAGTCCTTGAGCGCATGGAGGCGCGTCCACGGCATCGCCGGCGCGCCCGTGCGCGGGTCGGTGTAATCCGGCTGATGGAAGTGCCAGACGAGCGCGAGATCGATCGGTCCCTTCATCGTCCGGCCACGGTGCTCCGTCGCTCGAGGAGAACGACGTCGCGCCACGCGCCGTCGCGCTGGCCGATTCTCTCGCGAGTCCCCACGACGCGGAAGCCGCACGCGCGGTGGAGGGCGAGGCTCGCCTCGTTCTCGGGGAAGATCCCCGCCTGCAGCGTCCAGTACCCCTCGGCCTCGGAGGCCGCGACGAGCGCTTCGAGGAGCGCGCGGCCGATCCCCGCCCCGCGCGCGCCTGCGGCGACGAAGATCGAGAGCTCCCCGACGCCGCGGTAGACCTGCCGGCGCGAGACCGCCGTCAAGGCGGTGAAGCCGACGATCCGGCCCGCTCGCTCGGCGACGAGGCGGCAGGTCGGGATGTGCGCCGCGTCCCAGTCGTCCCAGGAAGGCGCACCGGTCTCGAACGTGGCGTGGCCGGTCGCGATCCCCTCGCGATAGACCGCCATGACCGCTTCGCCGTCCTCCTGGGTCATCGCGCGGATCCGCGCGCTCATGGCACGCGTGCGGCGCGCGAGACGGCGTCGTCGTAGAGGCGCTCGTACTCGCGCGCGGCGCTTCCCCACCCGTGGTCGGCGCGCATGCCGTTCTCCTGGATCCGGCGCCATCGCGCCCGGTCTGTCTTCAGGACGAAGAGCGCGCGCTGGATCGCGGTCCAGAACGCCGGAGCCGCGAAAGGAACGAAGGTGAACCCGGTCTCCCCCTCGCGCACCGTGTCGGCGAGCCCGCCGGTCGCGCGGACGACCGGGACGCTGCCGTAACGCATCGCGATGAGCTGCGAGAGGCCGCACGGCTCGAAGAGCGACGGCATGAGGAAGAGGTCGCTGCCGCCGTAGATCATCGACGCGACGTCCGAGGCGAAGGCGAGGACCGCCCTCATCTTGCCGCGGTGGTACGACGCGAGGTGGCGGAGCATGTCCTCGTAGGGCGCGGCCCCGGTCCCGAGCACGACGCACTGCACATCTCCCGCGGCGCCGCTCATGAGGAGGTGGAGGACGTGCCCCGTGATCTCGAGCCCCTTCTGCGCGTCGAGGCGCGTCACCATGCCGACGAGCGGGATCTTCTCGTCGACGGCGAGGCCGAGCTTCTCCTGGAGCGCGCGCTTCGTCGCGCCGCGCGCTTCGATTCGGTCGGCGCCAAAGGGCGCCGCGAGATGCGCGTCGGTCGCCGGATCCCAGACCGCGTCGTCGATGCCGTTCAGGATCCCGCGCAGGTCGCGCCGGCGGTGCGCGAGCAGTCGGTCGAGGCCGCTTCCCCCCGCCGCCGTCACGATCTCGCGCGCGTAAGTCGGGCTCACCGTGTTGACCATCGTGGCGTGGTAGATCCCGCGCGCCATGAAGTTGACCTCGAGCGGACCCTCCTCGAGGAGCGTCGGTGCGGCGGCGCCGAGGTAGCCCATGACCGTCCTCGCGCTCCTGCCCTGATGCGCGAGGTTGTGGATCGTGAACGCCGTCGGTGTCTCCGCCCACGCGCCGTCGTGGGCGCCCGCGGTCGCGAGCCACGTGATCGCCGGAGCCGCGTGCCAGTCGTGCGCGTGGACGAGGTCGGGCTTCCACCCGATCGCCTCGCAGAGGGCGAGCGCCGCCTTGGAGAAGAACGCGAACCGGTACGGGTCGTCGTCGTAGCCGTAGATCTGCGGCCGGTCGAAGAGGTTCCGCTCGGCGATGAGGTAGACCGGGACGCGGCTCCCCGGAAGCTCGGTCACGAACGCGCCCGCGGGGAGCGGCCCCGCGCCGGTGGGAACCGCGAGGGCGCCGGGAAGCGCGCTCAGCTCGCCCTTGATCGACGCGTACGCCGGCATCACGACGCGCACGTCGTGTCCGTGCGCGGCCAGCGCCTTCGGGAGCGCTCCGGCGACGTCGGCCAATCCGCCGGTCTTGGCGAACGGTGCGACCTCGGCGGACAGGAGGAGAATCTTTCGGGGAGAGGGCATGGGAAGTCGACAGTTTACAGTTAACAGTTCACAGTCCAGAAACTGTTAACTGTCGACTGCCAACTGTCGACTTCTTCTCAGCTTGGGTTCTGCGCCGCCGCCGGGACCGGCAGGTTGAGGCGCTGCAGCTCCGCATTGATGATCTTGGCGAACTCGGCGAACGGCTTCGCCCCGTTGACGAAGCGCCCGTTCACGAAGAACGCAGGCGTTCCCGACGCGCCGAGGGTCATCGCCTCGTTCGAGTCGGCCTCGATCGCCGCCTTGTACTTGCCGGAATCGAGGTCCTTCGTGAACTTCGCGACGTCGAGCTTCAGCTCCTTCGCATACTGGAGGA
>DASUCV010000022.1:300000-528303 GCA_036275915.1 Candidatus Polarisedimenticolaceae bacterium
TCGAGTACCACCTGCTGGCGATCGCGGCGCTCGTCCCGATCGTCCTCGCCGGCCCGGGCCGCTTCGCCGTGGCGAGTTTCCTTCCGAAGCTCGGCGGCGCGGCGATCCCGCGGAACGCCGTGGGAGCCCGAAGCTGAACCTCGACGGAACCCCGCCGCAAGGGCGGCGGGGTCTCCCCCACAATCCGGTTGTTCGCGCTCCGGCCTCACCGTACCCTCCCTGATCGGGGGGAATTCTCACATGTCCCAAAGCAGATGGATGGGCTTCCTGCTCGCGCTCGCGGCGACCCTCGTCGCCGCATATCCCGTGCTCGCGGTCGACGGCGTCATCGAGATCAATCAGTCCCGCGCGCTCGCCGGGGGGATCACGCCCGGAGACGGCCCGGGGTTTCCGGTCCAGATCAGCGTCTCCGGCAGCTACCGCCTCACGAGCGATCTCAATGGGGCGGCCGGCTTCGACGGCATCGACGTCGCCGCCGACAACGTGACGATCGACCTCAACGGCTTCACGATCTACGGTCTGGCCGGCGGCATCACCGACGGGATCAGCCTCGGGGTGAGCAAGAACGTGGAGATCAAGAACGGGACGGTCCGCGGCTTCACGAGGGACGGGATCTTCACCGCCGCCGCCTCCCAGTTCATCCGCGTGATCAATGTCCGCGTCATCGGCAATCTCACCTTCGGCATCGACCTCGAGGGACAGGGCAACACGATCGAGGGGTGCACGGCGCTCAACAGCAACACGGGGATGCGCGCCTTCGACGGGTCGCTCGTGACCGATTCGGTCGCGCGTGGGAACTCGTCGTTCGGATTGGTCTTGAACGGACCCAGCGGCTACCGTTCGTGCGTCTTCACGTCGAACAACGGCGGCGATGCGAACCCGCAGGTCAGCGGCGGCTTCCAGCTCGGGACGAACGTGTGCGGCGCGGACACGGTCTGCCCGTGAGCCTCCGGGCTCTTGCCCCTTCGCTCTTCATTCTGGCGGCGATGCCGGCGCTCGCCGCGACGCCGCTCTCCGGGGTGCGCGTCTCTTCCGACACGACGGTCACGCTCGGCAGCGTGACGGCCAACGACGAAGACGTCGTCTCCGACGATCTGGCGGGGAACTACGGACTCGTCGGCGTCGGCGCGATTCCCCCCGAGACCGATCTCGACGCGTACGCGGTCCTGCCGAACGGCGATCAGCTCCTCTCGTTCGATACGACCGTCGTGCTCTCGGACGGCCACACCGCGCACCCGGGCGACGTCTGGCGCTTCCACGCCGGCGCCTACTCGGTCGAGTTCGACGCCGCCGCGCGGGGCGTGCCCCCGACCGCCAATCTCGACGCGGTGGCGGTCCGCGCGGGGTCGCTCCTCCTCTCCTTCGACGTCGCGATCGATCTGGGCGCGGTCCATGTCGAGCCTGCCGACCTCGTGCTGTTCGATGGGAGCGGCTTCAGCCTCTACTTCAACGGCGCGGCCGCCGGCGTCCCGCCCGGATTGAACCTCGACGCCGCGGACTACCTCCCGTGCAACGGCCACCTCCTCGTCTCCTTCGACGGGAGCGGCACGATCGGCGGCGTCTCGTTCGACCATCAGGACGTGCTCGAGTTCGACGGTGCCACGTGGTCGCTCGCGTACCACCCGAGCTGGGGCAGCGCCAACCTTGATGCGGTCCACGCGACGGTGAACTTCGGGCCGGGCACGCCGCTGCCGTTCGGTCAGACGGTCTCCGCCGACGCGGACAAGGCGACGTTCCGATGGACGACCTCCGCCGACTTCCGCATGGTGCGCGGGCCGTTCGCCTCCGCCTCCGACATCGGCACCTACACCGTCGACGGAACGATCCTCGGCACCGGGACGACGTTCATCGACGCGGCGACGCCCGCTCCCGGCACCGGCTTCTGGTATCTCGTCAAGCGCGGAGGCTGCGGTCCGACGACCTGGCAATCCGCGCTCGGCCTCGAGCCCGGGCGGGACACCGCGATCCCCTGAGGGCGTGCTAGGCTCCGCGCCCGATGGGTCACATCGTCCTCCCGCTCGTCCTCCTCTCCGGCCTGTTCCTTGCCATGGTCGTGCTCGTCGAGATCGGACGGAGGGTCGGCCGCGGGCGCACCTTCGAGAGCCTGACGACCGTCGAGACCTCGGTGTTCGGCCTCATGGGGCTCCTGATCGCGTTCACGTTCGGTAGCGCCGCCGTCCGGTTCGAGACGCGGCGGAGCTACGTCGTGCAAGAGGCCAACAACATCGGAACGGCGTATCTCCGGCTCGATCTTCTCCCCGCCGACGCGCAGCCGGCGCTGCGCGATGCCTTCCGCAAGTACGTCGACACCAGGCTGGCGATCTACCGCAAGCTGCCCGATCTGGATGCCGCGAAGGCCGAGGTGGACCGCATGGCGGCCCTCCAGATGGAGATTTGGAATGGCGCCATCGCCGCCAGCGCGAGAAGCGAGATGCCGGTGCGTCTCCTGCTGCTCCCGGCCTTGAACGACATGATCGACATCACGACGACGCGCACGACCGCGATCCAGATGCATACGCCGGCGATCATCTTCGTGATGCTCGCGGTCACGATGCTGGCCTGCGCGCTCCTCGCCGGGATGGACATGAGCGGCAGCGGACTGAGCTGGCCGCACGTGCTCGCGTTCGCGGCGGTGCTCACGATCGCGTTCTACGTCATCCTCGATCTCGAGTTCCCACGCGTCGGCCTGATCCGCATCGATTGGATGGACCAGGTGCTCGTCGGCGTGCGCGCGTCGATGAACTGAGGGCGGGTCGTTTCGCGTCTGCCACGATGGCGTGGCCGAGAGAAACTCCGGAACGGCGCAACCCGCGAGCGTGGCACCGTGCTTGCTGCATGCCTTCCTGAACGCGCGCGCCGTTCGACCGGGCGTCATCGTCGCAGCGGCCGCGCCATCCCAAGGAGGCAATCCATGACACGCACGCGCACTTCGATCCGGATCCTCGGCATCGGGTTCGTGACGATCGCGACCGCGATCCTCGCGAGCCCCGTCCTCGCCGAAACCCGCTTCGGCGTCCGCACGGGCGTCTATGTCGACGATTCCGCCGGATTCCTCGGCGGCGAAATCGTGACGGCCATCGCGCCGAATTGGTACTTCAACCCGAACCTCGAGGCGGCGTTGAACGGCGACCGTGACGTGATCACGGTGAACGGCGACTTCCACTACGACTTCTTCCAGGACCGGCCGTACTGGGTATGGGCGGGCGCCGGCCCGGCCTACATCCATCGCGAGGAAGGCGATCAGGACGCCTTCGGCGTCAACCTCCTCGGTGGGATCGGCTGGAAGACGCGCTCGAAGGTCTCGCCCTACGTCCAAGGCAAGGTCACGCTCTCGAACGACGATGAAGCGGTCCTCGCCGTCGGCATGAGGTTCTGAAACAAGACGGCCCGGGAGCGATCCCGGGCCGTCGTCGAACGAGAATGTGTGAGCCGGTTAGAAGCGGAACGCAAATCCGACGTTCGCGACGATCGGGTTCACGTCGACCGTCTGGTTCGCCGCCCCCGAGACGTCGGTCTGGGCCTTCATGCCGAGGTACCGCACGTTCGTGAGGATCGCCCAGCGCTTCCCGATCGCGATGTCGTACCCGAGGTTCACGCCGTACAGCGTGTCGTTCTTGATGTTGACCGAGCCGCCACCGCCGTTGGGCTGGAAATTGCCCCACATCGAGTAGCCCACGGTGGCGCCGAGATAGAGCGCCTTGTTCTTGAGGAAGTGCCAGTTGACGTCGATGAGGATCGGCGTGTTCGTGACGTCGCCGACCTTCGTGCTCGCGGCTTTGACGTCGAAATCGGCGTAGAGGACGGTCGCACCGACGCTCAGCCGGGCGCTCTCGAGGAACCGGTGCTTGTACTCGATCCCGTAGTCGACCGTGGACTCGGCCTTGGTCTTGACCCCACCGATCGTCGAATCGCTCGACGGGGCGATGTAACCAACGAGGACGCCGACGTCGTTCCTCGTCTCATCGCCCGAAGCGGCGGCGACATACGACACGCCAAGCAACACGACCGCGATCAGGACAAGGGCCTTCGCTCGAACCATGTCAATCCTCCTTCGGATCCGGGGGGTGCAACATTTCGTCCGCGACGTCGCGGACTCGGGCGCGCCGGACTCTAGCATGCCCCCCCGAACGGACCCGGACGGCCCTAGTCCGGGATCTCGGCCTCGACGAGCTTCGCCAGGAGCACGAGCGACTCCTGCCAGCCCAGGTAGCACATTTCGAGTGGGATCATGGCGGGGATGTCTTCTTGAAGAATATTAAGCTCGGTGCCGCACGACACCGCCTCGAGCGCGATCGTGACCTGCATCTCGCCGGGAAGGTTCGGGTCGTCGAATTTGTCGGTGTAGCGGATGCGCTCGTTCTTCACGAGCTCGACGTACGTGCCGCCGAACGAGTGGCTCTTGCCGCTCGTGAAGTTCGTGAACGACATCCGGTGGGAGCCGCCGACACGTGCATCCATGGCGTGCACCGTTCCCGTGAAGCCGTTCGGCGGAAGCCATTTCACCATCGCCGCCGGATCGAGGAAGGCGCGGTAGACGCGGTCGGGGGTGGCGCGAAGCACACGGTGAATCTTGATCGCATTGGTCGGCACGGTCGGATCTCCTGATCAGTCTTGGAAGAGGGCGGCGATGCGCTCGCGCGAGGCGGCGTCGGGCATCGGGCCGGAGCCCGCCGCCGCGTCGTCGTGCATGTGCTCGGGCTTGGCGGTCGCCGGGATGGCGCAGGTCACCGCGTCGTGCGACACGACGAACTTGAGCATGAGCTGGCCCCAGCTCGCGATGCCGAGGGATGCGGCCCAGTCAGGGAGCGCACGGCCCTTCACCTTCGCGAAGAGCTGCCCCTGCGCGAACGGCCGATTCACGAGCACGGCGACGCCGCGATCCTTGGCGAGCGGCAGGAGGACCTTCTCGGCCTCGCGCTCGACGACCGAGTAGTTGAGCTGGACGAAATCGAGATCTTCCCTCCTGAGAACGCTCTCGAGATCGTCGTACGCCGAGGCGTTCCAGTGGCTGACGCCGACGTAACGGATGCGCCCCTCGCCCTTGAGATGCCGGAGCGTGGCGAGCTGCGTGTCGAGATCGAGGAGGTTGTGGACCTGCATGAGATCGAGGTGCTTCGTCCGCAGCTTGCGGAACGACGCTTCGATCTGGTCCGCCCCTTCCTTCCGGCCCTTGGTCCACACCTTGGACGCCAGGAAGAAGCGGTCGCGCTTCCCGCTCGCCTCGACGAGGTCGCCCACGACCTCTTCGGCGCGTCCGTACATCGGGGACGAGTCGATGACGCGGGCGCCGTCGCCGATCATCGCGTCGAGCACGCCCGCGAGCGGGGCGCGCTCGTCCTTCCGGGTGCCGACGTCGAAGACGCGCGACGTGCCGAGGCCGATGACCGGGATCGCCTCGCCCGACTTCGGAATCTTGCGTGTGATCATCGTCGCGGGCTCCGTGGCGCGTGCGATGCGGCCGCCGAGCGCCGTCCCCGCGCCGGCGGCGGCGATGATGCGAAGAACGTCGCGGCGGAGCATGGACGAGCATTGTCGCCTATCATCGGAGGGACGGCATGAAGAACCCGCTCGCTCCCGCCCTCGTCCTCGCGGCCGTGGCGCTCGCGTCCGCGGCGCCGCTTCCCACGACCGACCCCGGCATCGCGGTTCATCGCCCCGGCCCCATCGACCGCGGCGACGACGCCGAAGCGTCGCGCCTCATCGGGATCCAGGCGCCGGCGCTGCCGGAGCTTTCCTGGCTCGACGGACAGAAGCGCACGCTCGCCTCGCTCGCCGGCAAGGTCGTCGTGATCCGGAATTTCACGAACGAGTGCCCGTTCTGCGCCTCGACGATGCCCGCCCTCGAGAACCTGGCGCAACGTTACCGCGACCGCGGCGTCGTCGTGCTCGGCGTCTATCACCCGAAGCCGCCCGCCCCGATCCAGGCCGCCGACGTCGCGACGTTCGTGAAGTCGCTCGGCGTGACGTTTCCGGTGGCCGTCGACGACGACTGGACGCTCGAAAGAGGCTGGTGGGAAGCGTACGGCGGCGGCGATTGGACCTCGATCACCTGGGTCCTCGACCGCAAGGGCACGATCCGTGCGGTCCACCCCGGCGGCGAATACCACGAAGGGGGCGGTGAGGCGCACGCTCGGTGCAGGTCCGACTACGCGCAGCTCACGCGGACGATCGACACTCTGCTCGCGGAACGCTGAGCCACCCCCGACGGGTGTAGAGTTCCCGCTACCGGTCGCTCGATCGGAAGAGGAGGACTCTTCATGAAGAAGCTGTTGTCGATGGGTTTGCTCGCGGTCGCGCTCGTGGGACTTTCGGCGTTGTGCTGGACGCCGGCCGCGCAGGCCGCGAAGCCAGGCGGTGGTGGCGGCTGCAGCACTTGCTCGGGCACCACCCCGGTCTGCTGCTACGGCTGTAACGGGGCGTTCGCGTTCTGTTCGCGCTCCCACGCCTTCTGTCCGGAGTGTCCCGCCCCCTGACCGCAGCCGCGTGAGGCGCGCGAAGCTGGGGGGCTTCGCGCGCTTCGCCTCGAGCGTGAGTCACCTCGAAGGAAAGATCGCCTCGACTCTATCGCCCTTGAACGCCGGCGCGCCGGCTCGGACCGCGATGAAGCGCTCGCCGTCCGGGTGCGGACCCCACACGATGAGATCCTTCGGGACCTGGAACAGGTCGACGGGCACACCGGCGACGATCTGGTTGCCGGAGACGCCGATGCGGACCGCATCGACCCAGTCACCGTCTCCCGACCGCCGCTGGAAGGACAGCTCGCCGCCGTGCGAGGCCCACGCGGGAGACTCTCCGCCGTTGCGTGAAATCTGCCACGTCCCGGAGCCGTTCGGGAACGGTCTCACGTAGATCTCGCTCCGTCCCGAAGCGTCGCAGGCATAGGCGAGCCAGCGGCCGTCGGGCGAAAGCGCGATGCGCGTGACGCCGTTCGGCAGGTCGCCGAGCTTTCGCGGCGGGCCCGGATCCTCCACCGGTGCGGCCCACAGGGTTCCGTTCATGGGATAAACGAGCGCGAGACCATGTTCGAGCTGCGCGAGCTCGCGCGGCGATGCGCTCGATGCAGGGTCGAGCGGCAGGCGGCGCGGCGTCCCCGCGCCGTCGGCGTTCCCGAGCTCGAGCGCGAGCCCGCCGCGATCGGTGCCCCAGAGGACCTGCCGGCCGTCGGGCGACCAGCCGAGCGGGGCGGCATTTCCTTCGGAGGTGATGCGCGCGAGCGAGCGGCGCTCGAGGTCGTACACGAACACGGCGTCGGTCGCGCCGAAGACCGTCGACGCAAGCCGCGTCCCGTCCGGCGAGACGATCGTCGTGTGGTAGTGCTGCGCCGGCGCGCCGACCGGTGTCGTGACGCCGTGGCGGTCGATCCAGGTCAGCTCGTTGCGGGTGACGTCGGACCCGCCGGGAACGAAGACGAGCGCGCCGGTCTTTCCGGCGACCGCGAATTGCGCGGCGCCGCTCCCCGGCTCGGTCATCACACCCTCGGCATAAGGCGCCGGCGCGCCGCTCACGCGGGCATGGGTGAGGTCCAGCGGGACGGCCAGGAGCGTGCCGCCGCGCGCGAACAGGATCCTCCCGTCGGGGAGCCACCGCGCGAACGACCCGCCTTCGACCACGGTGGTCACCTCGCGCGTGTCGAGATCGAGCAGCGCGATCTCGGCCTGGTCGAAGCTCGTGATCCCTTCCTTCTTGATCGTGAAGAGCACGTGACGTCCGTCGGCGTGCGCGCTCGGCCAGCGGTGCGACACCTCGTTCTTCGAGGCATCGGGGATCGTGAGGGTCTCGAGCGGTCCGCCGTTCTCGTGGACGAGGACGAGACCGGACTTCGCCGCCGGAGCGAAGACGATCCCGCGCGGCGTCCACGTCGCGCCCTTGAGCGGGATCTCGCTCTCGACGAGGGGCACGGCGGTGCCGCCCGACAGCGGGATCCTGTACATGTTGCCGCACGAGAATCCGACCGAGGCGCCGTCGGGTGAGAAGAACGGGTCGAATGCTTCTTGCGTCCGGCCGATCGCCCGGCCGCACGGCACCTCGATCCGCCGCGCGTGGACGCCGTCGATGCGGCGGACGTACAGGCCGATCGCGCCGTTGACGTCGGCTGCGCCCCGGCCGGTGTAGGCGATCGTCGTCCCATCGGGAGAGATCGCGAGCGACGGCGTGTCCTCGTACCCGACGCGCGGGACGTCGGGGTCGGTGACGACGACGTGCAGCGGAATCGGTGCCGCCACCTGCGGTCGCGCGCGGGTGCTGCCGGCCCTCCACGTCTCGAGGAGCGCGACGCCGACGGCGACGATCCCGATCGTCCACAGCAGGACCGGCCGCCGACTCGCGCGCGGCGGCGGATCCGTCGCATGGTCGAGCTCGAGACGGAGGTCACCCGCGTCGCGCAGTCGTCGCGCCGGGTCCTTCTCGAGACAACGCTCGATGAGCTCGCGCAGACGGGGCGGTGTGCGCGCCGGCAAGGCGCTCCAGTCGGGATCACGCTCGAGGATCTTCGCGACGACGTCGGTCGCGGTGTCGCCGTCGAACGCGCGGCGGCCCGCGAGGCACTCGTAGAGGACGCAGCCGAGCGACCAGATGTCGGTCCGGCGATCGACGATGCGGCCGCGCGCCTGCTCGGGGCTCATGTAGGGAACGGTGCCGATCACGGTGCCGGGGCTCGTGTAGCGCGCAGTGATCGGCGCGGGCGCTTCCGGCGTCTCGCCGACCGCCTTTGCGAGGCCGAAGTCGAGGATCTTCACCTGCCCCGTGGGCGTGATCTTCACGTTCCCCGGCTTCAGGTCGCGGTGGACGATACCGCGCTCGTGCGCCGCCTCGAGGCCGCTCGCGATTTGGCCGGTGAGGGCGAGCGTCTCGGCGAGCGGTATCGGTCCCGAGCGCAGGCGCTCGGCGAGCGTCTCCCCCGGAACGAGCTCCATGACGAGGAAATGAGTGCCCTCGTCCTCCTCGAAGCCGTACACCGCGGCGATGTTCGGATGGTTGAGGGACGCCGCCATGCGCGCCTCTCTCTTGAAGCGCGCGATGTGCTCTTCGCCCTGCGCGACGACGTCGGGCAGCACCTTGATCGCGACGTCGCGGTTCAACCGGTCGTCGTGGGCGCGATAGACCTCTCCCATGCCTCCTTCGCCGAGGCGAGCGACGATCGTGTAAGCGCCTAGCCGCTCGGGAATCGGCGGCGGCGCCGTCTCGAGCCCGAGACCGAGCAGGCAGCGAGGACAATCGCCGCTCGAGTACGTATGGCCGCAGACGGCGCAGCTCGGCATCTAGGCGCTCAGTGCGTGGATCAGATGCCGCAGCTCGTCCTCGGTCTTCCCGGGGTCGTCGATCGTCTGCGCGACCTGTTCCCGCAGCTTGACGCCGAAGCGATGGCGCAGACGGTGGAGCGCGACGCGGAGCGCAGGCTCCGTCATCCCGAGGTCGGCGCTGAGCTGGCGATACGGCGGATCGCCGTCCGCGGCAAGATAGGGGCCGAGGCGGCGGTAGCGCTCGCCCCCTCCCGTCCGCGTCATCTCGTCCTCGAGGTCGTGCCGCGCGCGATCGATGAGCGCCATGGCCCATTGCCGCTCGAACACCGCTTCGGGTGTGAGATGCGTCGCGGGCTCGGCGGCCGCCACCATCGATTCCCACGCGACGGCGTCGATCGAGATCGGCGCCTGGCCGCCGCCGCGCTTGAGCGCGAGCTCGCGATCGCGCTCGTCGGCCAGGAAGTTCTTGGCCGAGGTCAGGAGGAACGAACGGAAGCGGCCGCGCTCGCGCCGCGCTTCGGCGATCCCGCCGCGCTCGAGGAGCGCAGCGAAGAACCCTTGCGTGAGGTCGCGTGCGGCTTCGGGATCGCGCTCCCGGCTCTTCACGTACGAGAACACCGGCGTCCAGTAAGCCTGGCAGAGGAGCGCGAGCGCGTCACGGCTCTCGGTCTCGTCGGGGGAGCCGGCCTTGAGCACCACGCTCCAGCGCGTCGTGTCGAACCAGCCTCCTCCCACGATGCCACCCCCGCGAACGGAAGATCTTACGACGATCGCCCGTAACGGGGGGCGGCCCCTTCCTTAGTAAGAGACGAAACGCTGGAGGAACGATGCCGGCCCGCACTTTTCTCGCGATGAGCTTGGTTCTCGGCATGAGCGTCCGCGTGCCCTTCGACTTCTCGGCGGGGACGGTGCGCTGCGCGCCCGGCGCCTACCGGGTGGCCGTCACCGAGGGGAAGGTGACGATTCGAACCATGGAGGGCGCGCCGGCGGCGACCCTCGGCGTCCACCGGTCGAACGACGCCGAGGTACCCGTCATCTCCGCCATCGCCTTCCGCACGTACGGCGATCAGCGCTTCCTCGCGAGGCTCGACGTCGCCGGCGCGGGCCGATGGGAGATTGCCCCATCACCCGACGAAGCGGCGATCGCGCGTGCGCACGGCCCGCCGATCTTGGTCAGCTTGAGAGCCGATTAGGCGGAGGCGAGGAGGCGTTCGAGGCCGGCATCGTCGCCGCGCTCGAAGAGGACCTCGGCTTCGAGGCTCTCCTTGTCGCGGAACACCGACGCGAGTGCCAAGATCTTGCCGCCGCGGCGATAGGCGACGAGCCCGTTCTTGTCCGCGAGGCTGCCGCGGACCTCCGTGCGATCCCAGCTCTCGGCATGGCCGACGTAGGCGATCGTGACGTCGTAGTGCTGGCTCCAGAAGAACGGCGCGGCACGGTACGCTTCGCGGTGTCCCAGCATGTTGCGCGCCGCGGTTTGCCCCTGCCGCTCCGCGACGACCCAGTGCTCGATGCGCACGCGCTCGCCGCTGCGCAGGTCGGGATAGCGTGCGAGATCGCCGGCCGCGTAGACGCCGGGCGCGCTCGTCTCGAGATACTCGTTCACGAGCACGCCGCGGTCGACGGCGAGCCCTGCCTTCTCCGCCAGCTCGAGGCGCGGCCGCACGCCGACGCCGAGCACGACGAGATCCGCCGCCAGGCGCGAGCCGTCGTCGAGCACGACGTGCTCGTCGTCGAACGATGCCGGCTTGCGGCCGAGATGGAACGTCACGCCGTGCTCGTCGTGAAGTCCGCGCACGAAATCGCCCAACTCGGGGCCGAGCACGCGCTCGAGCGGCCGCGCGTCGGGCGCGACGACGTGAACGTCGAGGCCGCGCGTGCGCAGCGACGCGGCGACCTCCAGGCCGATGAAGCTCGCGCCGACGACGACGGCACGCTTCGCGCCCGAGGTCGCCGCCGCAATGATCGCCTTGCTGTCGTCGAGCGAGCGGAGCGTGTGGACGTGCGGCTTGTCGGCGCCGGGAAGCTGCAACCGCACCGGCTCCGCGCCCGTCGCGACGAGGAGCGCGCCGAAGGTGCGGCTCGATCCGTCGGAGAGCTGCACGCGACGCCCCGCGACGTCGATCGCGGTCGCGTGGACACCGGAGACGAGATCGATCTTCTGTTCGGCGTAGAAATCGTCGCCGCGGAGGTAGACCCAGTCCTCCTGAGCCGTTCCGGCGAGATAGTCCTTCGAGAGGTTGGGCCGGTCGACCGGCCGCGCGCGCTCGGCGCCGACCATCGTGACCGGGCCGGCGTAACCTTCGCGGCGCAGCATCTCCGCCGCGGCATTCCCCGCGGCACCGGCGCCGACGATGACGACGCTCTCCGGCGCCTTCGACGGTGCGCGCTTCGGCGCGGCGTCATGCTTGGCACCGACGACGACGCGCGTCCCCCTTCGTTCGACCGCGTAGCACGCGAGCGCGTTCAAGGCGGGCGCCGCGACCGCCTCCCCCGTCGTGACGTCGAAGCACGCGTGATGCCACGGGCAGCGCACGCGCGTTCCCTCGACCAATCCCTCGGCGAGCGGGCCGCCGTAGTGCGTGCACGTCGCGCCGACCGCGAAGACGCCGTCGCCACCGCCGGGGCGCACGAGCAGCACCGCCTCGTCCCCCACGTGGCCGAGGAGCGATCCGCCCTTCGGAATGTCGCTCAGCTCGACGCCCTGCGTGAGATCGGGTCCCGAGGGTGCCGCCGCATCGCTCATTGGAACGATGGTACTTCAATCGCGTGATCGCCGCGCTGCATAGAGCACCGGCAACACGAAGAGCGTGAGCAGGGTCGAAGTGACGAGCCCGCCGATGACGACGGTCGCGAGCGGCCGCTGGACTTCCGCTCCTGAGCCGGTCGCGAGCGCCATCGGGACGAATCCGAGGGATGCGACGAGTGCCGTCATGAGGACCGGACGCATGCGGAGCGCGCACGCGCGCCTCAACGCGTCGAGACGGCCGGTCCCCGGCTCGCGCTCGAGGTCGAGCACCTGCGTCACGAGCACGAGACCGTTCAGGACAGCGACGCCGAAGAGCGCGATGAATCCGACGCCTGCGGAGATCGAGAACGGCATACCGCGCGTGACCAGAGCCGCGACGCCGCCGGTGGCCGCGAAAGGCACGTTCAGATAGATGAGAAGTGCCGGCCTGAGCGCGCCGAAGCTGAAGTAGAGCATGGCGAAGATGAGAGCGAGGGCGAGCGGGACGACGACGGCGAGGCGCCGCGAGGCAGCCTGGAGGTTCTCGAACTGCCCTCCCCAGGTCACGTAGTACCCGGCCGGCAGCGTCACCTCGCTCCGGATCTTCCGCTGAGCCTCCGCGGCGAACGAGGCGACGTCGCGGCCGCGCACGTTCAGCTCGACGACGATGCGGCGTTTCACCGCCTCGCGGCTGATCTGCGACGGACCGGTGTCGAGCGCGACCTCCGCGAGCTGGCCGAGGGGGATGCTCGCGCCGCCCCGGGACGAGGCGACGGGAATGTTGCCGAGCGCTTCGAGCGAGCCCGCCGTCGCATCGTCGAAGCGCACCGCGAGCGAGAAACGCCTCTGACCCTCGAACACCGTTCCCACGATCTTCCCGGCGCGGGCGGCCTCGACGGTGTCGAGCACATCGCCGACTGAGACGCCGTACCGGGCGCACCGGTCACGGTCGGCCCGCACGCGGATGACCGGAAGGCCGCTCGTCTGCTCGAGCTTGACGTCCGCGGCTCCCGCGACGGCCGCGGCGACGCGCGCGATCTCCTCGCCCTTCTCCCGGAGCACGTCGAGATCGTCGCCGAAGAGCTTGATCCCGATGTCCGAGCGCACGCCCGCGACCAGCTCGTTGAAGCGCATCTCGATCGGCTGGAGGAACGTGTAGCCGATCCCCGGAACGGTCTCCTCGAGCGCCTTTTGCATCGCATCGAGCAATTCGCCTTTCGAACGGCTCGAGGTCCACTCGGACTTCGGCTTCAGGATCACGAAGACGTCGCCGAGCTCGATCCCCATGACGTCGGTCGCCAGCTCGGGGCTTCCCGAACGGCTCACCACCGTGACGACCTCTGGGAAGCGCCGCAGCACCCGCTCGATGCGCCCGGTGCTCGCCGCGACCTCCGAGATGCCGACCGACGGCGGCCTGATCGCGGAGACCGAGAGATCGCCTTCATCGATCCGCGGCATGAACTCGCCGCCGAGACGAAGCAGGAGGAGAGCGCCTCCGGCGATGGCGGCGAGCGCCGCGAGGACGACGATCGCCCGGCGCTTCAGGCACACATCGAGCGCCCGGAGGTAGGCGCGCCGCAGAAGCTCGACGAACGTCGGTTCATGCGCGCACTTCGTGCGCTTCAGGAAGAGCGACGCGAGGACGGGCACGAGCGTCAGCGTGAGCGCCAGGGAGCCCGCCATCCCGAAGACCACCGTCCACGCCATCGGCCGGAACATCTTCCCCTCGATGCCGCCGAGCGTGAGGATCGGAACGTAGACGAGGACGATGATCCCGACGCCGAACGCGATCGGGCGCACGACCTCGTGCGCCGCCTCGGATGTCGACCCGCGGCGCCGGACGACGTTCTCGACGAGGACCACGGCGCCGTCGACGATGAGGCCGAAGTCGATCGCCCCGAGGCTCATGAGGTTCGCCGAGATCCTCGACGCGACCATCCCGGTGAACGCGAGGAGCATCGAGAGGGGGATCGCCGACGCGACGATGAGCCCCGCGCGCACGTTCCCCAGGAACGCGAAGAGGACGGCGACGACGAGGATGCTTCCCTCGAGGAGGTTCGTCTCCACCGTGCGAATGACGCGGTTCACGAAGCTGGCGCGGTCGTAGTAGGGAACGATCCGGACCCCCTTCGGAAGCGACGGCTGAAGCTCGTCGACCGACCGCCGCACGCGCGTCGCGACGTCGAGCGCGTTCTCTCCCGCCAGCATCTGGACGAGCCCGATCACCGTCTCGCCGCGTCCGTCCGCGGTCGCGACCCCGATCCGCAGCATCGCCCCCTCGCGCACGGTGGCGATCTGAGCGACCGTGACCGGGGTCCCATCGGGCGTGGCCCGCAGCACGATCTTCTCGATATCGGCGAGGGAGCCGACGAGCCCTTCGCCGCGGAGGATGTACTGCTCGCGGTTCCGCTCGATGTAGCCGCCGCCGGAGTTGCCACTACCGCGCTCGACCGCGTCGAACACTTCGTGAAGGGACAGGCCGTACGCGAGGAGCTTCGCCGGGTCGACGACGACCTGATATTGCTTCGGTAGCCCACCCCATGCGTTCACCTCGGTCACGCCGGGCACGGCCCTCAGGCGCGGGGCGATCTCCCAGTCGAGGATCGTCCGCCGCTCCATCGGCGAGACTCCGTCCCCTTCCACGGTGAACTGGAAGACGTCGCCGAGGCCGGTCGTGACCGGGCCCATCTCCGGGTTGCCGAACCCTTCCGGAATCGCCTCGCGCGCCTGCGCGAGGCGCTCACCGACGAGCTGGCGCGCAAAGTACACGTCCACCCCGTCCTCGAAGACGACGGTCACCGCCGACAGCCCGTAGCGTGAGATCGACCGGATCTCGACGAGGCGCGGCAGGCCGTTCATCGCCGCCTCGACCGGGTAGGTGACGAACTGTTCCATCTCGACGGCGCCGAGCGCGGGCGCCTTCGTGAGCACCTGCACCTGGACGTTCGTGATGTCCGGCACGGCATCGATGGGGAGCCGCGTGAGCGCGTAGGCGCCGCCCGCGACGACGAGGAGCCACACGATGACGACGAGCGCGCGGTTCTCGAGGCTGAAGTCGACGATGCGCCGCAACATCAGTCTTGGTCCGCGAGCGTCGCCTTCGCGAACTCGGACTTGAGGACGAAGCTGCCCTCGGTGACGATCACCTCGCCGGCCCGCACGCCGGCGAGGATCTCGGTGAGGCCTTCGAACGTGTGACCCACCTCGACCGTCCGGCGCACGAAGACGCCGGGTGACGTCTTCACGAACACGACCGTGCGCGCCTCGAGCGACTGGAGCGCGCTGTCCGGAATCGCGACCACGTTCTTGGCTTCGGACTCCGGGCGCGGGACGTCGACGCGCGCGGTGACGAACATGCCGGGGCGCAGCTCCTCCCCGGGATTGCGGACCGTCGCGCGCACCTGGACCGTGCGCGTCGCGGCGTCGATCATGCTGCCGAGGAAATCGACCCGGCCTTGAAACGAGACCTGCGGGTACGCGTCGGTGCGGATCGAGACCGGGAGCCCCGCCGAGAGAAGCGGAAGATCCTTCTCGTAGGCTTTCAGAAAGACCCAGACGTGGGAGAGGTCGGCGACGGAGACGAGCGGCTGGAGCGCCTCGACGAGGGACCCGGGCGTCACCTTCCGCTCGAGAACTTTCCCGTCGAACGGCGCGCGGACGGACAAGCGGTGCAGCTCCCGCGACGGGAGCGGGATCTCGGCGTTGGCCTCGACTGCCGACCTCACGGCGCCGATCTCGCCGTCGTCTTCGCCGTAGAGCGAGAGCGCCCGTTCGAGCGTCTCCGCCTCGACGCGGCGCGCAAGGTACGCGGCCTCGGTCGATTGGTAGTCCGCGGCGCTGAGCGCACCCGCGTCGCGGAGCGAGCGCGCCCTGTCGTATGACTTCCGGGCGACGCCGAGATCGGCGACTGCCTTGACGAACTCGTCCCAGGCGTGGCTCAGCTCGACGCTCTCGATCGTGACGACCGCCTCGCCTTTGCGCACGCGTTGGCCGAGATCGACCGGGACCGCCGCCACGCGCCCGCGCAGATTCGACGCGACCTGCACGAATCGGTTCTCATCGGGGCCGACGGTCCCCGCGAGAACGAGCAGATGCTCGAGATCGGTCGGCTGGACCTTCCAGGTCTGGATTCCCGACTCGGCGATTGCCGCGGCGGTCAAGTGCACGCTGCCAGGAATCGCCGGCTCGGGCGCAACGGCCGGCGACTTCTCCGCCGGCGCCTCGCCATGCCGGCCGCAAGCGACACTGCTCGAAAGGACGAGCGCAAAGACGACGACTCTCTGAAACATGGATCTCCTCCGTGCGTGAACGGCGCTGCCCGGCCGCAGGCCGTTAGACCCGCGGCGCCCGAGAGGCTCAGGAGAAGATCAGATGCGGAGGACGGTCGGGAGCGAGGACGAACCGCGCGGAGGCTCGAAGCGAGCGTCGGCAACACGAGGCAGAGCCGAACAGCTCGCGCATGGGACGGCGACGGCAACCGCGACGACCCCGAGCTTCGCGACCGACGGCGACGAGGAGATCTCGGCACCGCTGATGAGCGGCGTATCGACGCAGGCGTCGCCGCAATCGCTCGACGACATCTCCGAGCCGCTTGTCGTGCCGCCGAAGAACCCTTGCTCACAACACGCCGACGTCATCGGCTCGATCGCCTTGTGTCCATTCCCGCTCTCGCACAGGACCAGCGAAGGCGTGACGAAGACCCAGACGACGAGGCACGACAGAGCGAGCAGAGATCGGCCGCAGCGACGCATCGTCCGAGGAATATGGCACGAGGTGACGACGCCGGCAACCACGCGCGCGGTTATCATCGTCGGATCGGGGAGGAAACTCTCATGAGCGAACCGACCATCACCGGCATCCATCACATCACCGCGATCGCGGGCGACCCCCAGCGGAATCTCGACTTCTACACGGGCGTGCTCGGTCTCCGCCTCGTGAAGCTGACCGTCAACTTCGACGACCCCGGCACCTATCACTTCTACTTCGGCGACGCGAAAGGGAGCCCGGGCTCGATCCTCACGTTCTTCCCCTGGGTCGGCGTGCGCCGCGGGCTCGTCGGCACGGGCCAGGTGGCGGCCACGAGCTTCGCCGTTCCCGCGGGATCGATCGGCTACTGGCAGGAGCGCCTCGCGAGCCACGAAATCCGCGACGTCGAGACACGCTTCGGCGAACAGGTCGTCAGATTCGAAGATCCCGACGGCCTGCCGCTCGAGATCGTCGGGACGGACACGACGCCTTCGCACGGCAACGCGATCGCCGGCTTCCACAGCGCGACACTCCTGGAAGAGGGCTACGAGAAGACCGCGGCCCTCCTCGAGAAGGTCATGGGATTGACGCCCGCGGGGAACGACGGCAATCGCTTCCGCTATCGCATGGGCGTGGGCGGCCCGGGCAAGCTCGTCGACGTCGTCTGCGCGCCCGACAGCCGGCCCGGGCGCCTCGGCGGCGGAACGGTGCATCACATCGCGTGGCGCACGCCGGACGACACCCAGCAGCTCGCGTGGCGGAAGCGCCTCGTCGGCGACGGCTTCAACGTCTCGCCGGTCATGGACCGGACGTACTTCCATTCGATCTATTACCGCGAGCCGGGCGGCATCCTCTTCGAGATCGCGACCGATCCGCCGGGCTTCGCGATCGACGAGCCCGCCGATCACCTCGGCGAGCGCCTCATGCTTCCCCCGCACGTCGAGTCCTACCGGAAGAGCCTCGAGCGCGCGCTCCCGCCCCTCACGCTTCCGCACGTGAGCCGGTGAGCGCCGACCCTCACGCCGGACAGAAGGTGCTCCACGCCGGCGCGCCGATCGGGGAGGCGCGCCTCGTCGCGATTCTCCTTCACGGTCGTGGCGCGTCGGCGGAAGACATCCTCGGGCTCGCGTCGGAGCTCTCGGTCAACGACGTCGCCTTCGTCGCGCCGCAGGCCGCCGGCGGCACCTGGTATCCGTATTCGTTCCTCGCGCCGATCCCGCAGAACGAGCCTTATCTCGGCTCGGCGCTCCGCCGGGTCGGCGCCGTCGTCGATCAGCTCGCCGTCCCGCGCGAGAGACTCGCGATCATGGGATTCTCGCAGGGCGCTTGTCTCACGCTCGAGTTCGCGGCGCGCAACGCGGGACGTTACGCGGCGGTCGTCGCCTTCACCGGCGGACTGATCGGCCCGCCCGGAACGCCGCGCAGCTATCCAGGCTCGTTCGACGGCACGCCGATCTTCATCGGCAGCAGCGACGTCGACCCGCACGTCCCTCTCGAGCGCGTGCACGAGTCGACCGCGGTCCTCACCAAGATGGGCGCCATCGTCGACAAGCGGATCTACCCCGGCATGCCGCATACGGTGAACCAGGACGAGATTCATGCGGTGAATGCGCTTCTGAGCTAACCGTGCGGCGTCACCAGCACGACCGCGCTCCGCATGCGGCGGCAGCGCTGGAGGTAGTACTTGCCGTCGGGACTGATGAGGAGCCACCCGTAGGCCGTCCCCACCGGATCGACGGGCCGTAGCTCTCGGAACAGCTCGCGCTTTCCCGTTGCGAGGTCGGTCTTCATGATCCGCGGCGGGAGGGTCTGGTCCCAGGAGAGGACGGCCGCGCTGTCCGCCGTCCAGCCGAGCGGCACCTCTTCCTTCGGAACGCCCGCGACCGGGACCTGGCCGGCGGACGAGACCACGTACATCCCGCGCACAGGATCGGCGACGGCGACCTTTGTTCCGTCGATGGAGATCACCGCCCCGGTCGCCCCTTCCCGCGAGACCTTGCGCGGCACGCCGTCGCCGAGGTCGAAGACGTAGGCTGCGCGTCCTTCGGTGCCCTTGCTGCCGACGAACGCGAATCGTCGTCCGTCGCTCGAGAACTGCAGGTAATGCCCGGCGAGCCCGCTGTAGAGCACGCCGTGTAGGTCGAGCGGGCGCGGCTGTCCCGCGCCGACTGGAAGGAGCGTGAGCCCGCGCGTCTCTTTGAGCGTCGTCGTCGCCAGGACCCACTTGGCGTCCGGCGTCATGCCGACGGTGAGCCCCGGACCGAGGCGCACCGCGGGCGCATCGCCGCGGCGGAAGAAGACGGTGTAGTCACCGTCGATGACGACGTTGTCCGATCCCGCATAGCTCGAGCCGTCGGCCGAGATGCCGGCGGCGGTGTCGTTCGACCCGAGCGAGTAGACGCGCTCGCTCATGTCGCCTGCCAGCTCGCCCGCGAGCGTGATCCAGGTGTCGTCGGTCACGATCAGCACGCGTCCGTCGGACGCGACGTCCTGGAGCCGCACAATGCCGGGAATCCGCATGACGAGTCGGGGTGGCCGCCCGGGTTCGACCGCGAAGACCTGTCCTCCCTCGAAGTCGCTCGAGTTCGAATACCAGACCGTCTTGCCGTCGGGAGCCCACGCGCATCCCTGCGTGTACTGCTGCTCCGATCCGAGCAACCGGACCTTGCCGTCGACGTCGATCAGCTTGATCTCACCGAGATCGTCTCCCCAGACCCGGTGGTCGACGAACGCGACGCGCTTACCGTCGGGGGCGATGCGCGGCTGGCCGATCCACCCGTGGCTTCGGAAAACTTCCTTGCCGATCGGGTACTGGAGCACCTGATCGCCTCCATCGCCGACGACGACGGCGAACTGACTTCCGTCGGGCGAGATGTCGGCGTCGAAGACGTTCTCGAGAAGCTCGCGCGGCGTGCCTCCGGTGAGGGCGACCTGCGCGAGCGTCCCGGTGCGCAGCCAGCTCCCCGCGTAATGCCGGCCCAGGAGGAGCGCCATCTTGCTGTCCCGCGAGATCCCGGCGATGTCCGCGCTCGGCAGATCGATCGGTCGGGACTCGAGACCGTCCGCGCGCATCGAGAAGAGGGAGAGCGGCCGGCCGTCGAAGGCGCTGCCGTAGATCACCGTTCCACCGTCGGAGGTGAAGCGCGCGGACTGCACGATGCCGTTGCCAACCGTGAGCGGACGGAAGACCGGCGGACGCGTGACCGCAGCCTTGCGGCCGAACACCAATCCACCGATGACCGCGAGCGCCGCGACAGCGACGACGACTCCATACATCCACATGGGGACAGATCGTGAAACGGCGACCGACTCCGCCCGTGCCGGCGCCTCCTCGAGAGCGATCCTTCCGTCGCCGATGTCGCGGAGGCGCTCCTTGGGTTCTTTGACGAGGCATCGAGCGATGAGGGCCTTCACGTGCGCGGGAGTGCCCGCGGGGAGGGCGGACCAATCGGGCTCGCGCGTGAGCACCGCCGCCATCGTGTCGGAGACCGTCTCGCCGGGAAAAGCGAGCTGCCCCGTGAGCATCTCGTAGAGGACGCAGCCGAACGCCCAGTTGTCGGCGCGCTTGTCGACGGTGCGTCCGCGCGCGGCTTCGGGGCTCATGTACGCCGCCGTGCCGAGGATGACGCCCGACACGGTGCCGAGCGACGTGATCGTCGGCGACATCGAGGCGTCGCGCGACCCGTCGGGCCTCGCGTCCAGCGCCTTCGCGAGGCCGAAGTCGAGGACCTTGACCTTGCCGTCCGGGGTGAGCTTGACGTTCGCCGGCTTGAGATCGCGGTGGACGATGCCGCGCTCGTGCGCCGCCTCGAGCGCCTCCGCGATCTGGAGCGCGACGTCGAGCGCTTCCTGAATCGGAAGCCGGCCCGACTTCAGGCGCTCCGCAAGATCGAGCCCCGGCACCATCTCCATCGCGAGGAACCGCTGGCCCCCCTCGTCGTGGAAACCGTAGATCGCCGCGATGCTCGGGTGGTTGAGCGATGCGAGCACCTTCGCTTCGCGATCAAAGCGAGCGAGACGCTCCGCATCGTTCGCGACCGAGGCCGGGAGGAACTTGAGCGCGACCTCGCGATCGAGCGTCGTGTCCTTCGCCCGCCAGACTTCTCCCATGCCGCCGGCGCCGAGCGGCGCCAGGATTTCGTAGGGACCGAGTCGGGTGCCGGCGGCGATCACGGCCCAGGATTATGCCCCGATGTGCGTTCAGCCCGAGACCGGCATGATCCAGATATCCATGGACTTGCCGCGCCGCCGCGTGAAAGCGATCCTCGTGCCGTCGGGCGAGAAGACGGCGCGCGCGTCCTCGGAGGTCGCCATGCCGTCGGTCAGCGGCCGCAGGCCGGTGCCGTCCGCGTTGATCACATAGACGACCATGACCCCGGTTCGGTTCGACGAGAAGAGCACACGCTTCCCGTCGGGGGACCAGCTCGGCCACCCCTCGTTCGCGTTGGGACTGTCCGAGAGGTTCTTCGCGTCCTTCATGTCGGGGCCCGCGAGCATGATGTCGTCGTTGCCGTTCCCGAAGCCGCGGAGGAAGACGAGGTGCTTCCCGTCGGGCGCGTACTGCGCGCACGTCTCGTCTTCCTTGGTCGCGGTGAGCCTCGACACGCCGCTGCCGTCAGCGTTCATGAGATAGACGTCGTACGCGTTCGCGTCGTCGCGGAGCGAGTTGAAGATGATCTTGCTCCCGTCGGGCGACCAGTGCGGGTGGATGTCGCTCGCCGGGTTGTTCGTGAGGTTCTTGACGGCGGTGCCGTCGGCCTTCATCACATAGATCTCGTCGTTCCCGGTCGCGGCGGAATAGAACACGATCTTCGAGCCGTCGGGCGAGAAGGACGGGTTCCGGCAGTCCTTCATCGCCGGCGTGAGATCGCTGAGGCCCGAGCCGTCGGGGCCCATGACGTAGAGGTGCCACTCCCCCGATCGGTTCGACTGGAAGACGATCTTGGTTCCATCGGGCGACCAGGACGGAAACGCGTTTTCGATCCCGGTCAGCGGCTGGGGGGCGCCGGCGGCGATCTGTACGGACGCGGCGAGCAAGAGAGTGAGCATCGTGCCTCCTCGAGAGGCTTCGATACGTATCCGAGCGGATCGAGTTCTCAGATCGCCTTCATGAGCTCCGCCGCCTCGACAAGATCGACGTTGCCGCCGCTGACGACGACCCCGACGCGCTTCCCGCCGATTTCGACCTTCCCCGCGAGCGCCGCGGCCAGCCCCAACGCACCGGTCGGCTCGACGACGAGCTTCATCCGCTCCCAGAGGAGCTTCATCGCGACGACGATCTCGCGGTCGCTCACCGTCACGATGTCGTCGACGTTCTTCCGGATGATGGGGAAGGTGATCTCGCCCAAGGACGCCGTGCGCGCACCGTCGGCGATCGTCTCGGGGTGATCGCAGCGCTCGAGCCTCCCCGACCGAAACGACCGCGCGGCGTCGTCGGCGCCTGCCGGCTCGACGCCGATGACCTTGCAGCGCGGACTGAGCGCGCGCGCGGCGATCGACGAGCCGGAGAGGAGGCCTCCGCCGCCGCACGGCACGAGGAGCAGGTCGAGCTCGCCCTCTTCTTCGAACAACTCCTTCGCCACCGTCCCCTGCCCCGCGACCACGTGGGGGTGATCGAACGGCGGAATGAGAACGCCCCCGATCCCGCGCGCGACCTCCTCGCGCTTCTCGGTCGCGGGGTCGTACGTCACGATGCGGGCGCCGTACGCTTCCGTCGCCGTGCGCTTCACTTTTGCCGCGTTTTTCGGCATGACGATCGTGGCCTTCATGCCGAGGAGACGGCAAGCCAGCGCGACCGCTTGAGCGTGGTTTCCCGACGAGTAGGCGACGACGCCGCGCGCGCGGTCCTCGTCGGCGATGCGCGAGATCGCGTTGTAGGCGCCCCGGATCTTGAACGCCCCGGCGCGCTGGAAGGTCTCGCACTTGAGGAACACTTTCGCGCCGAGCCGTTCGTCCAGCTGAGACGAGGTCATGACGGGGGTCTTGCGCGCGATCCCACGAAGCCGCGTCGAGGCGGCGACGATGTCGTCCCACCCGACCACGTTAGCGACCGCGTCCATAGCCGTTCGCGTAGTCCCTCTGTCGCTCTTTCACCGCATCCCGCCAAGGTGGAAGCCCGATCGCCGCGCGGTTTCTGTCGATGCGGGCCTCGTCCTCGCGCGAGGTCACGCCCGTGCCTTGGGTCCCGTACATCTGCGGCTTGCCCTCGCCGGTGAGGACGCGGTCGGTCAGATACGCGAGATCGTGCGCGCTGACTTCTCCCGCCGAGAACGCCTCCTGCATGAGCGTGAGACAGCTCCGCTGAAACGCGACGTCTTCGTCCATGTGCTGGACCACGAGCCACGCCGCGTGCGCCCCGTCGTCGCCGGCGACGCTGCGCCCCGGCCAGCCGTGCTCTTGCACGATCTGTCGGATGAGCCCGCGATTCCGCTGCCCGATGTCGTTGATCTGACGGCTCTCCTGCTCGCTCGGCGGCCGGGAAGGATTCGCGGTCGCGATCCGGATCGCCTCTTGATCGTCCCTTCCCATCCGGAGAAGCGTCGCCCGTAGCGATTCGTCGACGCCCACGGCGAGCGAGACGAGGAGACCAGCGGCGACCCACAGCGTCATTTGGACACCGATCGTACCGCTGATCGAGGGTCCGTTCGAGTAGCTGTCTTAGAATCCGCCCGATGCACCGCTGCCCGAGATGCACGCGGCCCGTTTCCGACGGCGACCGCTTTTGCCCCGCGTGCGGCGCTCCGCTCGTCACGCCGACGTCGGCCCCGACCGAGATCAGCGCGCAGACCCCGATCTCCGCGCCGCGCGCTTTCACACCGGGCACGATGCTCGCCGGCCGTTATCGCATCGTCGCCTTCGTCGGGCGCGGCGGCATGGGCGAGGTGTACCGCGCCGACGACCTCAGGCTCGGCGAAGCGGTCGCGCTCAAATTCCTCCCGGAAGACGTCGCCGCCGATCCCGGCCGGCGCAAGCGCTTCGACGACGAGGTGCGGCTCGCCCGCACGATCGCGCACCCGAACGTCTGCCGCGTCTACGACGTCGGCGAGTCGGACGGCCGCACGTTTCTCACGATGGAATACGTCGACGGCGAGGATCTCGTCTCGCTGCTGCGTCGCATCGGGCGGCTCCCTCCCGCGAAGGGGGTCGAGATCGCGCGCCAGCTCTGCGCCGGGCTCGCCGCGGCGCACGAGCGCGGGGTGCTCCACCGCGACCTGAAACCTGCGAACGTCATGATCGACGGTCGCGGTCATGCGAAGATCACCGACTTCGGCCTTGCAGTCGCGGAGACGGAGGAAGCCGGCGACGGCGCCGGCACGCCGGCGTACATGTCGCCGGAGCAGCTCGCCGGCAAGCCCGCGACCGCGCGCTCGGATCTCTACGCGCTCGGCCTCGTCCTCTACGAGGTCTTCACTGGCAAGCGCGCCCTCGAGGCGGCGACGCTCGCGGAGTGGAGATCGGCGCACGCGTCGTCGATCCCATCGAAGCCGTCGTTGCACGTGCCCGAGCTCGATCCGGCCGCCGAGCAGGCGATGCTGCGGTGCCTCGAGAAGGATCCCGCGCGACGCCCGGCGTCGGCCACCCACCTCGCGGCGATGCTCCCCGGCGGCGACCCGCTCGCCGCCGCGCTCGCCGCGGGAGAGACGCCTTCACCCGAGCTCGTCGCGGCCGCCGGAGAGGAAGGAACGCTTTCGCTTCCCCGCGCCACCGCGTGGCTCGTCGTTGCGCTCGCCTCGATCGCGATCTCGGTCGTCGCGATCTCTCGCTACGCGCCGCTCAACCTCATCGCTGCGCCGAAGTCTCCGGAGGTCCTCGAGGACGGCATCGGCCAGATCCTGAAGACGCTCGGCTTCGAATCGCGTCCGGTCATGACATGGTGGGGAACGCACTGGGACGCCGATGCGGCCGCGAAGGCAGGCTCCGTCGCCGAGATGGGAACGCTCCGGCCTTCGCCGATGATCTTCGCTTACCGGCAGAGTCCGCAGTACCTCGACCCGCCCCGGCGAGAGGACGGGGTGAACTTCGAGGAGCCGCCTCCGTACTTTTCGGGAGAGACGCGGGTCGTCACCGACATGGCCGGGAATCTCCGCGATGTCATCGTGATGCCCGACGAGACGATCTCTCCCGAGACGCCGGCTCTCGGGTCCGTGGATTGGGCCGTCCCCTTTCGTTTGGCCGGCCTCGATCTCGCGGCGTTTCGGGAAGCGGAGCCGCAGTGGGCGCCATTCGTTCCCGCGGACGAGCGGCGTGCGTGGAAGGGAACGATCGGGAGCACCGAGGTGCGCATCGAGGGAGCCGCCTGGCGTGGGCGTGTCGACCGCTTCTCCGTGATCCTGCCGACCGATCGCTCGTCCCGCATGGGCGCGGAGTTCGCGAGCGTGTCCCAGAGGTTCGCGGCGGGACTCATCGTCGGCGTCATTCTCGCCACCTTTCTCATGCTGTCCTTTCTGGCGCGCCGGAACCTCCGGCTCGATCGGGCGTCCCGCGCCGGCGCCATGAAGTCGGCAGCCATCACCGGAGCGTTCTGCTTCTTGTGCCTCCTTCCCCATCAATCGTGGCGGGCCGACGCCGAGTTCATCTGGTGGACTTGGATCGAATGCATCGGGATCGCGCTCATGGGCGCCGCATGCGTCTGGCTCGCCTACGTCGCGATCGAGCCTTACCTGAGGCGCAATGCTCCCCACCGGCTCATCGCCTGGACGCGTCTTCTGGACGGCCGCTGGCGCGACCCGCTCGTCGGACGCGAGGTGCTCTGCGGCACCGCCATCGGAGCGACGAGCATCGCGTGCTGGGCGCTCCCGTGGATCATCGGCGTTCCCCTTGGCTGGAAGGGGCTGAACGCGATGCTGGCGACGCCGGTCTTCTACGCGGGGCGCTTCTGGTCCGATCTGCTCTTCGACGTCTTCGCATCGATCGGCTACACCTGGATGTTCACGGGAGCGTTTCTACTCTTGAAGCTCGCGCTGCGCCGAGAGCTCCTTGCGTGGATCGGCCTCGGCCTCGTCTTCGCCGGCGGCTGGGCGGGGATCGCGCTCCCTCCGGGAGTGAAGATTGCGTTCCTCATCGCGAACGCCACTCTCGCGGTGATCGCGTTCCGTATCGGTCAGGTCACGGCGACCGTCATGACCGTGGTGATCGCGCTCCTCGTCGAGGCGCCGTTCGGCATCGGCCGCTGGTACGCGTGGCGCGGCTACGTCGTCCTCGCCATCGTGCTTGCGATCGCCATCTACGGGTTCCGCGTCGCGATCGGGAAGCGGACGCTCCTGCCTTCGTAATGGGGATATTTGTTTTTTCTTTCAGAGCTTCTGCAGTTCGAAGCTCTGAAAGAAAGAGCAGAATGTCCCCATTACTTCGCATCGAGCGAGATCAGCTCGACCGTGACCGGGAGGGTGATCGTCTCACCGCCGCGAGCGACCTCGAACCGGTGTTTCTCTCCTTCCTTCGACAACCAGTTGCGGAACTGACCGAGCGCAAAATCCTTTGCCGGCGTGCCGTCGACCGCGGTGATGACGTCGCCCTTCTTGAACCCGGCCTTGTCCGCGGGCGATCCTGGCCGCACGCCGGTGACGGGAAACGTATGGAGATCGTCGCCCGTCGCGAGGACCGAGAGGCCGAACGTGCGCCGCTCGGGGAACGGCTTCCCGACTTCCGCGGTGGGCTCGAAGATGATCCGCGCGCGCGCGTAGTCGAGGAAGACGTGATAACGGCGGTAGATCGACTCGCCGACGGTGCCGGAGAAGCTCTCGCTCGCGTACGCGCCTTCGGTGTTGACCGACATGTTGATCGGGATGTCGGCGACGACCATCTTGCCGATCGTCAGCTTATCGACGCGCCCGCGGACGTTGTTCTGGGCGAAGAACTGGTTCTCGAGGCCGGTCGGCCGGTTCACGGTGGCGTTCGTCTGCGCGAGGCGCGCGAGGTCGTGCGCCTTCACGTAGGGCGACGTGAGCGTCATCGTCTCCTGCGCGCCGAAGTCGAGGACGAAGTACGCGGGGATCGCCGGCTTCGTCGGGACGGAGATCGTCGCGTTCGTGAACGGGATGCCGTTGTCGAAGACGACGGGGACGATGAACCCGCTCCCGGTGTACGTCCACTTCGCCGGATCGTGGAGGGTCAGGAGCTTCTTGTCGTAGTCGATCTCCACGACGAACCGGCTGATGAAGTCGTAGCCGAGGAGCCCGCCCAGCGGGACGCCGAGCGCCTTCTCGAGCCCCGTCTCGTCGATGACGGCGACGTGCTGATTGCGCAGCTCGACGCCGGGGAGCGTGAAGGTCGCTCCCGAGGCGAACTCGTAGTCGGCGGTGCCTCCGCCGCCGGTGGTCTGGGTCGCGGCGTAGCTCTTGAGGCCGAAGCCGGCCATGCGCGTCGAGTTGATCGCCTGCTGGTCGGCGCCGGTGTCGAGGAGCCACCCGATCGGCGGACGGCCGTTGATCGACGCCTGGAAGATGATGTGTGCGCTGTCGAAGTCGAACGGGATCGGCGGCACGACCGCGTCCATCTTGACGTCCGACGGTCCGGCCTTCGGTGCCGCGAACTTGTCGGCGGAGATCCCGGCCGAGAGCTTCGCATCGGAACGATCCCATTCGTAGTCGGGCTTGTTCGTCTCGGTGACCTTGCCGTGCGCGGGCATCTTCACGCCGCCGAGATCGCGCCAGTCGGAGTATGCCGTCGCGATCACGCTGTCCTCGCCGGGACGCGCGTACGCCACCGGGAGCGCGGTCGCGGCGTCGATCGTCCACGACACGGGCTTGCCTCCCGGCGCCGCCAGCTTCAACACGTACTGCTTGCCGTCCGCGCTCGCGGACATCGCGGCCGCTTCCATCGCCTTCGTCGGCCCAAACGCGAGGACGGTCCGCTCGAACGTGTCCGCGCGAAGGCGCGCGAGCTCGTCGCCTTCGACCTTGCGGAGGAAGCCGTTCCAATCGCGCCGGAGCTGGCTGTGGGCCGTGATCACGACCTCGGTCTCGTCGAACTCACGCGTGACGACGGCGCGGTAGTCGCCTGCCGTGGTCACCCACTCCTCGACCTTGCCGGGGATGCCCCCCTCCTTCGACGTCGCGACGAGCATCGCAGTTCCCGGCTTGCCGGGGGCCGGCGCGTGCATGGCCTGCCGCCATCGCACACAGATCTCTCGCGCCGTGGGGTCGGCGGCATGGGCACCGCCCGCCGGAAGAAGGAAGAGAAGCGCCAGAGTCACGGACCGCATCGGCTCACCTCGAGCCGGTGAATACGTGCGGCGAGCCGGAGGGTTCAGAACTGGGGCGCGGCCGGGACCGGGCTCGGACCGTTGCGATCGCGCCATGCCGCCGGCGAGACACCGACCATGCGTTTGAACGCGCGACTGAACGCCGCCTCCGAGTCGTAGCCCACTCCGAACGCCGCTTCGAGCACCTTCGCCCCGCCCGCCAGCATGCCCGCCGCGATCTGCATCCTCCACTGCGCCAGGTATTGCATCGGTGGCTGGCCGACGAGCTGCGTGAACCGCTCGGCGAGCGCCGATCGCGACAGACCGACCTCGTGCGCGAGATCCTCGAGCGTCCACGCGTGCTTCGGCTTCTCGTGAAGGAGGGAGAGCGCGCGTCCAACGTTCGCGTCGCGGAGCCCCGCGACCCACCCCGTCTGCTCGCCGCCGGCGCCCTCGAGATGACGGCGCAGCGCTTCGACGAACATCAGCTCGCTCAAGCGCCCGAGGATCGACTGCCCGCCCGCGCGCTTGTTCCGCGATTCGGTGAGCGCGAGATCGACGAACCGCGTCAGCCACCCCGGGCTCGCGCCGTCACGATCGCGGATCACGAGCACGCGCGGGAGCGCCGCGATCAACGGGTTGAACGGCCGCGCGTCGTACCCGAGATAACCGCAGACCAAGCGTGTCGGGCGAGGGCCGCTCTCCCCCGAGGTGACCGCGATCGGAAGCTGGCCGTCCCGGGGAGGCGCGTACTTCGCCGGGTCCGCCGGGCGCCGCATCCCCGGCGCGCTCGACATGACGTGCGCGTCGCCCTGGGGAAACACGATCACCGAGCCTGCTTCGAGCCACACCGGCTGGGTCCCCACGATGCCTGCCCAGCACCCGCCTTCGCTGACGACGTGGTACGGGACGAGATGCTCGGCGCCCGGCAGGACGTTGTCGACGATCTCGCTTCCCGCGGGCGTCTCCTCGACCCAGGGCTCGTGGCAGGTCACATCGAAGAACACCGCCCCCTTGAGGCGGACGGTACCGAGCACGTCGGAGAGCACGTCGATGGCCATGACCGCCGAAGTGTAGACTCACCCATGCCCTCCCGTCTTCCACCGGGTCAAACGCTCACCGAGAAATGGCCGGTCCTGACCTATGGCGACACGCCTCGCGCCGACCTCGGCACGTGGACCTTCCGTTGCTACGGCAAGGTCGAAGCGGAAGTCTCTTGGACGTGGGCCGAGCTCATGCGGCTCCCGCAGATCGAGGTCCGGTCCGACATCCACTGCGTCACGAAGTGGAGCCGCTACGACAACGTGTGGAAGGGAGTGGCGGTCCGCGAGGTGCTCGCGCGCGTCAAGGTACTCCACGAGGCGGTGGCGGTGATGGCGCACTCCGAGGGGGGCTACACGACGAACATTCCTCTCGCCGACCTGCGCGCCGACGGCGTGATCCTCGCCACCAGGCATGACGGTGCGGAGCTTTCCGCCGACCACGGAGGACCATGCCGCCTCGTGGTCCCACACCTGTACTTCTGGAAGAGCGCCAAGTGGATCCGCGCCTTCGAATTCCTCGACGTCGACGCCCCCGGCTTCTGGGAGGTCAACGGCTACCACCTCTACGCCGACCCTTGGAAGGAAGAGCGCTACTCGGATCAGGAGACCGACGCGATGCAGAGGATGCGCGCCGAGGCCGCTAAGAAACGGCGCGCGCGATCCAGATGACGAGGGCGATGAGCGCGGCGAGGATCACGATCTTCTTGAACGACAGCGTGGGCTCGGCGCGCACCTGTCCGACGGAGGACACCGCCTCCGGGTTCGCCGACTGCGCCTTCTTCAAGGTCATGAGCGTGAGCCCGTCGAGGATGGCACGCATCGGCGCGGGGAGGTCGTTCGGGGCGTAGGTGTGCCCGTTGACCGTGATCTGCGTGGTCGCGGTGGCCGAAGCACCGGGCCCGAGCGCCTTCTCGATCGCGGCGCGAGCCTCCGGGGGAACCTGGTCGAGGCTCTCGTACTCCTGGCCGTTGACCACGATCTTTTTGTGGACGACGACATTCTTCTCAAGCTCGAAGTTCACGGTGCGCAATATGGGTTCCGGCACCTAGATCGGCCACGTGCGACCTCGGCCCGGAGAATGCCGGGATGCTGAGCTTCGCCCCGGGACACCTAAACCCGAGTACGTCCCGTGGAGTCGGATCGAAAGGGTTCAATTCGAGGCTTTTAGGGAGTAGGATCTCTCACCGAACTTGGGCTCAACCAAAGGGAGACAACGATGCGTCCGATGCGCCACCCTCGAACGATGAAGCTGCTCCTCGCTCTCGGATCTGTTCTCGTCTTCATGTCTGCCGTGCCTCGAGCCGCCGCCGCGGACGATAGCGATCGCGAGCACCGGTGGCAGTTCTCGGTGCCGGTCACCTTCACGTCCGGGTCTTCCTACGACTCCCAGGAAGGGACGAGCGTCGACGTCGACAAGGACGTGGGCTTCGGCTTCGGCTTCGGCTACAACTTCAGCAAGAAGCTCATGTTCGGCGTCGATTTCACCTGGATCAACGCCAACTACAACGCGCACGTCGTCACCGATGCCAACGGCGACGGGAGGCCGGACAGCAGCATCGACGTCGCCGGCACGCTCGACGCGGCCAACCTCCAGTTCGTGGCGCAGTACAACATCCTCTCCGGCCGCATCACGCCGTTCCTCCGCGGGAGCATCGGGTGGACGTGGATCGACTCGAACATCCCGTCGGGGCCGGTGCAGGGCGGGTGCTGGTGGGATCCGTGGTACGGCTACATCTGCAACACCTGGCAGCCGACCTTTTCGGACAGTGAGTTCGCGTACGGGGTCGCCGCCGGCGTCCGGGCCGAGCTGGGCGACCGGTTCTTCCTCGAGGCGAGCTACAACATTCTCTGGATCGACTTCAGCAAAGCGGGCACGCAAGACTTCGACGGTGTCCGCTTGAACATGGGCTGGACGTTCTAGGCGGGAATCTCGTAGAGCGACGCCGCCGCGCGGACCCACCCACGGTCGAGCGCGATGACGTCCAGGTGCAGCGAAGACCAGTCGGCGAGGAGGAGGCGCTCCTCCCCCTCGCCGTCATAGGTCTTGATGTAGGCCCGGCACGCTTCGCACCGATCGATGCGGAGCCCGTTCTCCCCTTCGACTTTCAGCGTCGCGAGCTCGTGGGCGTCGTGCTCGCAGAACGGGCACTCGGTCCGCCGGAAGCGCCAGCGCGAACCGCATCGGCCGCAGCAGAGGAAGCGCCGGCGGCCGGGATCGTTGCCCACGAGCTGGGCCATCGCCGGGGGCGATCCGCACAGCGGGCAATAGGGGCGTAGCCAGCGCTCGTCGTCGCCGCGCCAGGCCTCGAACGACCGGACGACCGGGGCGAGATAGCGGGCGGCGGTGCGCCAGCCGAGATGGCGCGTGTGCCCCGGGCTCGCGCCGATCAGCGTGGCGGTCAGCGCCTCGAGAGGCTTCAGGTCGACCGTCACCGACGTGCTCGCCAGCACCGGGACGCCCGCGTCGAGATCGTCCGCGTACGCATCCCACGCGGGGATCGCCGGCGCCGCCCATGAGAGGCCGCTCAGGATCTCGTCGATCCCGGCCTCGAACCGCGCGACGCTCTCGAGATACCGGTGGCGCTCGACCCAGCCCTCGCTACCCGGCATGGACGTCTTGCTTGGGGAGCACCGGCAGGTAGCGGACGCCGAGCGCGAACAGGAAAACCGTGGCGGCGATGAGTCCCGCCGAGACCCCCCATTCCACGACCGACGGGGTGTAGCTCTGCGGCGCGACGTTCGGCATCGGCCCGTCGAGGGTCATCGCGGTGACGACGACGTTGATGCGGTTGAACGCGATCCCGCAGGCGGCGAGCGCCGCGCCGGCACCGAGGATGCCCGGGCGGAGGCGCAGCGACCGGCGGGACAGGAGGACGAGCGGGACGATCCCGCCGAGGACGATCTCCGCCGCGAAGAGGGCGCCGAGCCCGCCGCGGAAGGCGCCGCCCAGGCGCTGGCGCAGCGCCATGTCGCCGAGGCGGAAGGCGAGATAGACGAAGAGCGCCCAGAACGCGATCTGGCCCATCGAGGCGAGCGGCGCGATCGGCAGCGTGCGGCGCCACACGCGGGCGATCGCCATCTCGATGAGGATGACGAGCGACGCTCCCGCGGCGATCGACGACAGGAAGAAGGAGACCGGCATGACCGGCGACCACCACTGGGGCGCGAGCTGGTCGGGCATGAGCAGGAAGAGCGACCCGAGCGAGCTCTGGTGCATCGTCGAGAGCGTTACCGCCGCGATCGCGAGGATTACCGGCTCGAAGTGCCCTTCGCGTGGCCGGAACCGCCAGGCGAGGAACGCGAAGATCGCCGCGGTCAGGGCGGCGTAGACGACGTTGCGCGAGAGCATGAACACGAACAGGGTGACGGCGAACGCGACCCAGACGCCGGACCAGCGGCTCCAGAGCTCCATCGCGCGCGCGTTGCCCCGCCGCTCGAAGACGACGGGGAGGAACTCCCAGAGCAGGATCGTCACGTAGAGCCCGACGCACCACGAAACCTCGAACATCGCCGAGTGCTCGGGGGCCTGCAGCGCGAGTTGGTACGACTGCCATGGCAGGCCGAGATCGGCGACGAGCGTGACGGTGACGAACGAGTAGCTCAGCAGGCCGATGAGCACCGCGGTGCGCCCGAGCCCGTAGAGATCCTTCCTCTGGAAGACGTAGATGATGCCCGCGCTCGCGAAGGCGCCCGCCGCGGCGGCGATCCAGACGAGGTCGAAGACGATCCAGAGACCCCAGGGGAAGGTGTCGGACAGATGCGTGCTGCCTCCGAGGCCGAGCACGAACCGCGCGACGAACGAGACGGCCCCGAACAGCATGATCGCGAGCAGCAGCAGGTTCGCCGGCGTGAGCACCTTCCCGGGAACCGGCGCGAACTCGTGGTGGTGGGCGTCGCCGGCGACCGCCAGGGCGCGGCGCTTGAAGAACGAGAACGCGGCACCGAGCAGGGCGCCGACCGCCATCACCGCCGGCGGGACCGCGCCGAGCGCGAGCTTCGTGCGCGCCGGATAGGCTTCGGTCCCGACGTCGGGAAAGCCGAGCTTGGCGAACGGCACGCGCGACAGGTAGAGGACGGTCGTGCCTCCGGCCTCGTGCTCGCCGTAGATGTGGTCGACGTAGCGGTCCGGCTTGGCGGCGATGCGCCGGCGCGCCTCGGCGAGCATCTCGTCCCGCTCGCCGAAACGGAGCGCGTCCGCCGGGCACGCCTTCACGCACGCCGGGGTCGCGATCGTGCTCGAGTAGCGGTCGCGCTCGCCGTCGTCGAGAGCTTGGTCGTTCCGCGCCAAGGGGAGCGGCTGGTCGGTCCGGTCGGCGCAGTGCGTGCACTTGTGGATCTTCGGCTTGAGCGTGTTCCAGTCGGCGGTCGGCACCTCCCACGGGCACGCGAGCATGCAGTAGCGGCAGCCGATGCAGAGGGCCGGGTCGTAGACGACCGGGCCGTCCTCGCGCCGCGAGAGCGCGGTCGTCGGACAGGCCGACGCGCACGCCGGCTCGAGGCAGTGGAGGCAGCGGCGCATCGCGAAGGCGTAGTCGACGCCCCCGTCGGCCTTCTCGTTCTCGATCTCGTGGAACGAGATGAGCGTGTAGGTCTTGGCGCTCAAGGTCGCGGGGTTCTGGAACCCGAGATCGTCCTGCATCTCGGTGATCTCGCCGTCGCGGTCGTTCCACTGCTTGCAGGCCACCTGGCAGGCGCGGCATCCGATGCAATTGTTGATGTCGACGAGGGTCGTCTTGATCGGGACTCGGGCGCCGCCGGGCTCGCTCATGTGCGTCCTCGCGGCGCGGACGACGGCGGCACGCGACCGCGCAGCTTGACCACGTTGACGAGGCATGCCTTCGTTTCCTGCGTGCCCGCGCCGGGATCCGCCGCGTCGATCGTCAGGTGATTGACGCTGGCGCCCTTCGACAGACCCGCGTAGCCCCAGTTGTAGGGCATCCACACGATCGTCACCTCGCGGCCGCCGGCCTGCAGCGACTTCATGCGGGGGGTGACGAGCGCCTTCACCTCGAGCTCACCGCGCGCGGAGCTGACCCTCACCCAGTCACCGGACTCGATACCGAGCGTCTTCGCGAGCGCGAGAGGCATCTCGAGCATCGGTTCCGGAACCAGCTCGTTGAGCCACGGGATGTTGCGGGTGGTCGATCCGCCGCACCAGTGCTCCGCCACCGTCGAGGTCATGAGCACGTAGGGAAAGTCTTTCACGGTGCCGATCGGCTGATGGGAGGGCACGCGCGGGTACTTGAGGAGCGGGTTCGATTGCACCCGGGGGTGGAGGATATTCTCGACCGGGCTCTCGACCGGCTCGTACATCTCCGGCAACGGGCCGTCCTTGGGGACATACGCGACGTCGCGCGGGTAGCCGGGGTGCTTGGTGTCCGGGTCGGAATAGACCGCCGCGAACAGGCGCCCGACCCCCTCGGCGCCGAGGTGGAACGCGCGCTGACCGTTCGGCGTGTCCGGACCGTCGGTGGGGACCGGGACGTCCGGCACGTCGTAGCCGGTCCAGCGCTTCGCCTGTGCGTCCCACCAGACGATCGGCTTCGAGTTCGCGTAGGGCTTGCCGTTCCTGTCGCACGACGCGCGGTTGTAAAGGATCCGCATGTTGTTGGGCCACGTCCACGCGAACCCCGGGAAGAGGCCGAGTCCCCCGGGATCGGTGCGCGAGTCGCGGCGCTTGGACAGGTTGACGTTCCCCGCAAAAACTCCGGCGTAGATCCAGGCGCCCGACGACGTCGAGCCGTCGGACTGGAGATCGGAGACCTTCGTGATGAGGTCGCCGGCCTTCAGCCCCTTCTCGGGGATGTCCTTGAGGGCGTAGCCGTTGATCTCGCGGAGCACGTCCTCGGCGGTGGTGTAGGTCCAGAACGCATTCTTGATGATGTCGTCCTTCGGATCCTTCGAATCGTGCACGAGATCGCGCACGCGGCGGAAGATCCGGTCGACGATCTCCCCGTCGGGCCGCGCCTGCCCCGGTGGCTTCACCGACGCGTGCCGCCACTGCACCATGCCGCCCGAGTTGCTGATCGTGCCGTTCTTCTCCATGAAGAACGCCGCGGGCAGGAGGAGGACCTCCGTCTGGATCGACTTCGGATCGACGCCTGGGCGGCGCCAGAACGTCGCCGTCTCCGTCTCCCAGATCTCCTGGACGACGAGCATGTCGAGCTTCGCCAACCCGTCGAACAGCAGGTTGAGATTGGGCACCGTGACCGCGGGGTTCTGCCCGATGACCCAGAGCATCTTCACCTTGCCGGCGAGCGCGTCCTCGAAGATCGAGAGGGTCCCGTAGTCCTTGGCGGCGCTCCGCTTCGGCAGCCACCCGTAGCCGTAGTCGTTGTCCTTCGTCGCCGCGTCGCCGAAGAACGCCTTCAGCGTGTTGACGAGGTACCGGCTGTCCGCGATCCCGTTCTTCTTCACGTAATCGAAGATCGTCGGCTCGGTATGCGCGGGTGAGTTCAGGTAGCCGGGCATGTAGTTGTTGAGCACGCCCATGTCGCACGCGCCCTGGACGTTGGGCTCGCCGCGGAGGGCGTTCACCCCGCTCCCCGGCTTGCCGACGTTGCCGAGCAGGAGCTGAAGGATCGTGAAGGCGCGGATCCCCTGGACGCCGGTCGTGTGCTGGGTCATGCCGAGGGCATAAAGGATCGAGCCGGGCCGGTTCGCGGCCATCGTCTCGGCGATCTTCTTGATCTGCGCCGCGGGGACGCCGGTGATGCGCTCGCCCATGTCGAGCGTGTAGCGGGAGACGAACGTCTTGAGGCGTGTGAAGACGCAGTGCGGGTCGTCCAGGCTCTTGGCGACGCGCGGCTTCCCGGCGCCGTCGAGCTGGTAGCCCCAGCTCTTCGTGTCGTACTTACGGTGCTCCTCGTCGTACCCGCTGAACACGCCCTCGTGGAAGCCGAACGCCTCGTCGCTCAGATAGAGCGCGTTCGTGTGCGCGAGCACGTAGTCCTCGTCATAGAGCCCGTTCTCGAGGACGTGATGGATCATCGTGTTGAGGAACGCCGCGTCGGTGCCCGGTCGGATCCGCGCGTAGATGTCGGCGGTGGCGGACGTGCGGGTGAAGCGCGGATCGACGTGGATGATGACCGCGCCGTTCTCCTGCGCCTTACGGATCCACTTGAACGCCATCGGGTGGTTTTCCGCGACGTTGCTTCCTTCCACGAGGATCGCCTTGCAGTGCTGCAGGTCGATCCAGTGGTTCGTCATCGCGCCCCGTCCAAAGGAGGCCCCCAGACCGGGGACCGTGGGACTGTGTCAAAGGCGGGCCTGGTGCTCGACGTACGGCCACCCCATGAGCCGCGCCGCTTTCTGGAAGAGGTAGCACTCTTCGTTCGTGTTCTGCGCGCCGCCCATGAAGGCGATCGCGTCGGTCCGGTTGACCGTCACGTCCTTGTCGCCGAGCTTCTCCGTCGCGATCCAGGTCTCGTCGCGGACGGTCTTGATCTTCCGTGCGACCTTGTCGACCGCTTGCTCCCAGGTCAGCTCTTCCCAGTGGTCGCTCCCCGGGGCGCGGTAGAGCGGGGTCTTCGCGCGCTTCGGCGAGGCGTGCGTCGCGAACATCGAGATCCCTTTGACGCACAGCGATCCGCGGTTGACGATGTGGTCGTAGTCGCCTTCCATTGAGATCAGCTCGCCGTCGCGGACCGAGGCGATCATCCCGCAGCCGCACGAGCAAAAGTTGCACGACGTCGTGAACTCCCGGATGTTCGCGAGCTTTTGCGTCGCAACCGCGGCGCGGACCTCGGAAACGTCGAGCAAACCGCCGAGGGCGAGCCCTGCGCCACTGCCCACCGTGAGCTTGAGGAGATCCCGGCGGGTGATCTCGGTCATGCCACCGCTTGTACGCCCGGCTCCAAAGGGTGTCAAGGCATGAGATCATGCGGTGGAGCACATGAGCGGCCGGGCGGATTCCACGAGCGAAGCGCGGATCATCGTCTTCGACGACGGAAGGCGAGAGGCCCGGTCGGACGATCTCGCCACCGAGGAGCCGCTCGAGATCCGGCTCCGCGCCGCATCCCGTAACGAGAACGACACATTGCCACTTCACGGCCCTCGAAGGCCGGCCCACCGCGCGGTGGCCGTCACCATGCGAACGCCGGGCGCCGATGCGGAGCTTGCCGCGGGGTTCCTCTACGGCGAAGGTGTCCTGCGCAAGGCCGAAGAAATCTCGGCCGTCGGGTATTGCGACGACCCTTCGGTCGACGAAGCGAAGCGGCTCAACATCGTGAACGTCGACCTCCTGACCGCCGAGCTTCCCGATCTCGAGGCCTTGCACCGACATTTCCACGTGTCGAGCGCCTGCGGGGTCTGCGGCAAGACGAGCCTCGACGCATTGCGTCTCAACGCGCCGGCACCGATCGGTCCCGGCCCGGTCGTCCCTGCGGCGAGCCTCACCACGCTTCCGGAGAAGCTCCGATCGGAGCAGGGGATCTTTGCGACGACCGGAGGCCTTCATGCCGCCGGCCTGTTCGACGAGTCCGGCGAGCTGCTGGCCGTGCGCGAGGACGTCGGCCGGCACAATGCCGTCGACAAGCTCATCGGTTGGGCGTTCCTGTCGGGCCGCCTCCCGCTCTCGAACCACGTCCTGATGGTGAGCGGGAGAACGAGCTACGAGATCCTTCAGAAAGCGGTGATGGCAGGCGTCCCGATCGTGTGCGCGGTCTCGGCGCCGAGCACCCTCGCCGTGTCGGTCGCACGGGATTTCGGTGTCACGCTCATCGGCTTTCTCCGCGGCGGCCGGTTCAACGTCTACGCGGGTGCCGAACGCGTGGGCTAGCGGGACTCCACCTCGAGGTAGCTCAAGAACGCTCGCGTCAGCTCGCGCTTGAGCGTCGCGTCGTCCTTCGGCACGAGGTCCTTCCAGTCGGCGCCGCGGGTCGGGAGCACGACGACCTCGTAGAGCGTGCTGACCACCATCACGAGGCCGAGGGAGACCGCCATCCGTGGATTCGGATGGCCGATGTCCTTGCGGTTCGCCATGAGGAGATCGACGACCCGCTCGAAGGAGCGAATCTCGAGCTTCGCCGCCTTCCGAATGAACTCGGTGTCGAGCCGCCCCATCGTGAAATGCCGGAAGGCGCGAAGCAACGCCGCGTTGGCGCGATACGTGACGACCATCCCTCCCACGATCTGCTCGATGAAGACCTCGATCGGGATCTTCGCCGCCTTGACGGGGGTGAGGCCGGTCTTGAGGCGCTCGTCCTGCCGCTCGAGGATGCCGAGGATCGCCGCCTCGAGGAGCGCGTCCTTGTCGCGAAAGCGCCGGTAGACCGCCCCCGGTGTCAGCCCCGCGTGCGCGGCGATGCGCGGGATCGTCGTCCCCTCGACGCCGTGCTGGCCGAGAACCTCGGTGGCCGCCTTGAGCAGCTTCCGTAAGGATTCGCGGCTTCTCTCCTGCTGCGGCTCGAGGCTGGCGCTCTTCTTCGGCTTCGGCATCGTTCCCCTTATACCGGGTCCCCCGGAAATATCGATTGACGGCGGTTGAATGTAAATGTAAATTCGCATTTGCAAACAACCAGGAGGAGTCGAGATGAGCTCAGCCACCATGACCGCGGACGCCCCCGTCGCGACCGTTCACCCGCTCAAGAACCGCCCGTTCGTGCTGTGGTGGCTCGGCGCCACGACGTCCTTGCTCGGGGATCAGTTCTACCTCGTCGCGCTGCCCTGGATCGTTCTCCAGATCACAGGCTCCGCGATCGCGATGGGAACGGTCGCGATGTGCGCCGGCATCCCCCGCGCGGCGCTGATGCTCATGGGCGGGGCGGTCACCGACCGCGTCTCGCCGCGCAAGGTGCTCCTCATCACGGCGTCGGCGCGGGCGGTCCTCGTCGCGGCGATCGGTCTTCTGCTGGCCGTCCACGGGCTTCAGCTCTGGCACGTTTACCTGCTGGCGACGGCGTTCGGAGTCGCGGATGCGTTCGCGCTGCCGTCGGCGGGCCCGCTCCTCCGCTCGCTCGTCAAACCGGAGCAGCTTCCGGCGGCGAACTCGGTCTGGCAGAGCAGCGCCCTCCTTGCAAGCGTCGTCGGACCCGCGCCCGCGGGTGTGATCACGAAGGCGCTCGGCGCCGCCTGGGCCTTCTTCCTCGACGCCGTGAGCTTCCTCTTCGTCATCGCCGCCTTGTGGGTCGTGCCCGATCCACCTCGGGCGCCGTCCCCCACGCGGCCGAGCGTCTGGGGCTCGATTCGCGAAGGGATCGCCTACGTCATGAGCGACGTCCCTCTCCGCTCGCTCATGCTGCTTGCCGCCGCCATGAACTTCTGCCTGTCGGGACCGCTCTCCGTCGGACTCGCCTACATCGCGAAGAGCCGGTTCTCCTCGCCGACCGCGTTCGGCGGCTGGATCTCCGCCGTCGCGGCCGGAACGCTCGTCGGAATGCTGCTCGCCGGCACCTTCAAGTCGAAGCGTCGCGGCGTTCTGCTCGTCGGGACGGGCGCGATCCTCGGTGTCGCGATGGCGTGCATGGGCCTCCTCGCCGGCTTCTGGCCGATGGCCCTCCTCCTCTTCGTGATGGGCATCCTCAGCGGGTTCATCAACGTGCAGCTCCAGGCGTGGCTCCAGCTCCGCGTCGATCGCTCCGTTCTCGGACGGGTCGGCAGCGTTCTCATGCTGTCGTCGTTCGGGCTGATGCCGGTGTCGATGGCGGCCGCCGGGGTCGCTTCGGAGTGGAGCGTCACGTGGATGTTCGCGATCGGCGGCGCCGCGGTGACGCTCGTCGCCGTGTTCGGCGCCTGGCAGCGGGGGGTGCGCGAGATCGAGTAGCCTTCGCTCGGAGGACCGCGATGGACCGCCTCTCCGTCTCCCCCGACGAGTTCCGCCGGCTCGCCGCACGCGCCGTCGAGAGGGCCGCGCGCTACCTCGAGCGACTGCGCGATCTGCCATCGTTCCCGGCGACGTCGGGCGCCGAGAGCCTGGCCACGTTCGACCGGCCGCTCCCCGCGCGCGGCATGGGCGCAGCGGCGTTCGACGAGATCGAGAACGTCATCGCGAACTCCCGGCCGTGCGGGCCGGCGTTCTTCGGCTACGTGCTCGGCTCCGGCGAGCCTGTGGCGGCGGTCGCCGACCTCGTCGCGAGCGTGCTCAACCAGAACGTGACGGCGTGGCGCTCGGGCCCGGCGGCCGTGACGATCGAGCGCACCGTCGTGCGCTGGCTCGCGGAGGCGATCGGGTGTCCCGGCTTCACCGGCAGCCTCACCGGCGGCGGCTCGATGGCGAATCTGATGGCGCTCGCGATGGCGCGCGACGGGCAGGGAACGATCTACGCGTCATCGGAAGCGCACATGTCGATCCCGAAGGCGGCCGCCCTCCTGGGCCTCGGGCACGACGCCGTGCGTGCGATCGCCGTCAATGAGAGCTTCCGCATGATTCCGGAGGCGCTCGATCGCGCGATCGAGGAGGACGTCCGTGCGGGAAAGCGTCCGCTCGCCGTCGTCGCGACCGCGGGCACGGTGAACACCGGCAGCATCGATCCGCTCGAGGAGATCGCGGAGATCGCCGACCGCCGCGGCTTGTGGCTTCACGTCGACGGCGCCTACGGCGCGCTCGCGGCGCTCACCGTCCCCGAGCGATTCCGCGGCCTGGATCGCGCCGATTCCATCTCGCTCGACCCCCACAAGTGGCTCTACCAGCCGCTCGACTGCGGCTGTCTCCTCTTTCGCGACCGGACCGCGGCACGGGCGGCCTTCTCGCACACCGGCGACTACGCACGGACGCTGCAGAGCGATCCCGTGGAGAGCTTCGCCTTCTTCGACGAGTCGCTCGAGCTGTCGCGCCGCTTCCGCGCGCTCAAGCTCTGGCTCTCGCTGCGATACCACGGCGTCGACGCGTTTCGCGACGCGATCCGCGGCGATCTCGCGCTCGCGCAGCGTCTCGCCTCGCGGATCGACGCCGAGCCGGCGCTCGAGCGGCTCGCACCCGTCGCCTTGAGCGCCGTCTGCTTCCGGCACGAGGGCAGCGACGATTTCAATCTGCGCATCCTCCGGCGGACCATCGCGCGAGGACGCGTTTACCTCTCGAACGCGACCGTCCACGGACGGTTCGCGCTCCGCGCGTGCATCGTGAACCACCGCAGCACCGAGGAAGACGTCGACGCTGTGGTCGCGGAGACTCTCGCGGCCGCCGGGCAGGAATCCGCCTAGTCACTCGTAGCGCAGCGACTCGATCGGGTCGAGCCGCGACGCTTTGACGGCGGGATAGGCGCCGAAGAAGATCCCGACACCCATCGAGACCGCGAGGCCGACGATCGGCGACCAGAGGGGGATCTCGGCCGGCAGCGCGGAGACGTTCGCCTTGATGAACGACGCGATGCCGATGCCGATGGCCACGCCGATGAGGCCGCCCAGACAGCTCAGCGTGACGGCCTCGGTCAGGAACTGCCCGACGATGTCCCGCCTGAGAGCGCCGAGCGCCTTGCGGACGCCGATCTCGCGCGTCCGCTCGGTGACCGAGACGAGCATGATGTTCATCACGCCGACGCCGCCGATGAGCAGCGACAGCCCGGCGATGAACACCATCGCGCCGGTGATGCCGCCGGTGATCTGCTTGAACTGTCCGATGAGCTGGTCGGGGGTCGACACGCCGAAATCGTTCGGCTTGTTGAACGGCACCTTGCGGCGCTGGCGGAGCACCGAGATGCACTTGTCGACGACGAGCTGCAGGTCTTCGGTACGCCGCGGGACGACGCTGAGATTCACGCCATCTTCGAGCACACGGTACGGGAACTGGCGCTTGAACGTGCCGAACGGCAGGACGACCTTGTTGTCCGGCGACCACCCGAACTGCTCGCCCTTCCGCGCGAGGACGCCGATGACGAGATAGTGCATGCCGTCGACCGTGATGTCCTTCCCCAGCGGGTCCTCGAGCGGAAAGATCGCGTCCTTCACGTCGGCGCCGACGATCGCCATCGGCGCGGAGTGCGCGATCTCCGACGAGGTGAAGAAGCGCCCGTGGCCGACGTCGTACGAGGTGCCCTGCGGGTAGTACTCGTCGACGCCGAGCACGTAGGGAAGGTTCGCCTCGAGATTGCCGTGCTTGATGTGGAGCACGGCGTCGGTCTGCCCGCAGAGCCCCGACACGGCGGCAGCTTCGGGCACCGCGGCGCGCAGAGCGGCGGCATCGTCCATCGTGAGGTTGTGACGCTTCTTCTGCTCCTCGTAGTCCGAGTTCCCCGAGTTGAACGACTCGTCGTACTTCTTGAACTCGATGCGGTTCGCGCCGAACTTCTGGAGGTTGCCAATCACGTTGTTGTTGAACCCGGCGACGATCGCGACCATCCCCATGACCGTGGTGACGCCGACGACGATGCCGAGCGTCGTCAGTCCCGCGCGGAGCTTGTGCTCGCGGATCGCCTCGAGGGCGAAGCGCACGTTCTCCCAGAAGCCGCGTCGGAAGATCTCGAGCCAGCGTCGCATGATCTTGCCCTCCTACTCGTAGCGCAACGCGTCGATCGGCGTCTTCTTGGCTGCGAGGGCCGACGGCGCGAGTCCGGCGACCACGCCGACGACGAGCGCCAAGCCGAGCCCCAAGAAGATGAACTCGGCCCGGACCAACGCGGGAAAGACGGCGCTGATCGCGACGGCGACGAGGCATCCGAGCGCGGCCCCGGCGAGGCCGCCGGAGAGCGACAGCATCGCCGCCTCGACGAGGAACTGGCGGCGGATGTCCTTCGAGCGCGCGCCGATCGCCTTCCTGAGGCCGATCTCGCGCGTCCGTTCGACGACCGAGACGAACATGATGTTGGCGATCACGATCGCCCCGACGACGAGCGACATCCCCGAGACGACGATCGTCGCGAGGTACGCGCCTTGCGAGATCGACCGCCAGATCGCCGCCACGGCGCGCGAGCCGACGACGCCGAACGGATCGTCCGACGAGAAGCGCGTCTTGCGCGCCGAGCGCAGGATCGTGCGGACCTCGTCCTCCATGCGGTCGAGCCCGGCCATGCCGCCGATGGGCCGCGCGAGGATCGCGAGGTTCTGGTCGCTGCTCAGCACCTTCTTGAGAAAGGTGATCGGGACGAACGCGACCTTGTCGCGCGCCTGGCCCATCATCGTGCCGAGCTTCTTCTGCACGCCGACGACGCGCACCGGATAACCCTGGACGAAGACGGTGCGGCCGAGAGGATCGACGCCGGGGAACATCGCGTCCTTGAGGTCCGCCCCGATGATGGCGACCGCGGTCGCGTGCGCCTCTTCGGCGGGGTTGAAGAATCGGCCCGACTCGAGGTCGAGGTTGAGCATGGTGTCCGCGTTCGAGGTGTACCCCGTGACCTCGACGCCGCCGAGCGTGTGACGGCCGGCCTTGACCGTCGCGGTCTGCTCGGCCTGCGCCCCGACGGCCGCGCACGACCTGCAATTCGCCTCGACGAGCCGGCAGTCCATCATCGTGACCGGCTTGCGCCGGTTCGCCATCAGGAACTCGGTGCGGCTCCTCAGGATCCCGTATTTCGTGAAGACGAGGACGTCGGGGTTCAGGTTCACGAGGTTCGTGGCCACGAACTCGTTCAGGCCGGAGATGACCGAGACGACGGCCACCACGGTCATGACGCCGATGATGACGCCGAGCAGCGTCAGCCCCGACCGGAGCTTGTGGCTCCCCAGCGACCGAAGCGACGTGAAGAACAGCTCGCGCAGGTCCACGGCGCTACGACGACCCCGCCCCCGACTCGGCGGCCTTCTTCTGCTCTTCGGTCATCTCCTTGACCTTGTCCCCTTCCTTGAGCGACCTCAGCGTCTTGAACGGACCGCTGATCACCGTCTCGCCTTCCTTGACGCCGTTCTCGACCTCGACGTCGAGCTCGCCGGTGAGGCCGGTCTTGACCGGCACGAAGCGCACCTTGCCGTCGGCGACGCCGTAGACCCCTTCCTCGGTCTTGATCCGGCCCGTCGTGTCCTTCTCCCCCTTCGGAGAATCGCGGATCACGACCGCGGCGAGCGGGATCGTCGGCACCTTCGACTTGGTGCCGGTGATGATGTCGGCCGTCACCGAGAACCCGGGCCGGATCGTCGGCGGCGGGTCGATGATCTTGACCTTGACCTTGAAGTTGATCGCTTCGGTCGTCGCGATGAGACCCTGCAGCTCGGTGTCGTCCTTCAGGATCGGCGAGTGCCCCACCTCGGTCACGACGCCGTCGAACTTCCTGCCGGGATATGAGTCGAGCGCGAGCATCGCCTTCTGGCCGACCGTGATGTTGGGCGTGTCGGTCTCGTCGACCATGAGCACCGCCTGGACGGTCGCCATGTCGGAGATCGTCATGAGCTGCGTGCCCGGGTTGTTCATCGTGCCGAGCACGGTGACCTCGCCGGCCTTCACGCGGAGCGTCGTCACGATCCCGGAGATCGGCGCGCGCACCGTCGACTTCGTCACCGTGTCGTGGTTCGCGTTGACGATCGCGCGATTCTGCGCGATGCGCTGCTCCGCGGCGGCGTAGGCTCCCCTGCTGCTGTCGAAGCTCGATTGCGCGCGCTGGTAGTCCGCCTCGGGGATGATCCCCGCTTCGTGGTTCTTCCGCGCGCGGCCGAGATCGTTGTCGGCCTGGTCCATCGCCGCCTTCGCCGAGTCGAGGTCCGCGAGGCTCGCCTGCACCGCGGCCGCCGAGCTGGCCTCTTCCGCCGCCGCCCGGTTCTTGTCGATCTGGAGGAGGAAGTCCCCCTTCTCGACCCGGTCGCCCTCGCGGACCACGAGGTTCACGATCTGGCCCATGATCAACGCCGAGAGGTCGACCTTGTTCTCGGCCTGGATCTTCCCGTTGGCGATGACTTTTCCGACGACGTCCTGGACCTTGACCTTGGCCATCGTGACTTCGGTGGCCTGGTTCTTCTTCTTATAGATGCCCGCGCCGACCCAGCCGCCGAACACCAGAACGATGACGGCGACGATGAGCTTCCCCTTGTGCCGCTTCCACATCCCGATTGAGCCCCTTTCCCCGGGAGAACCCCCTGGCGACCCAAGAGGATACGCGGGAAGGGCGTGAATTGTTCCCGGTCGTGGTCAGTGCGTGATCGAAGCCGACTGGGTCTCGCGCCGGAAGCTGAAGTCCGCCTTGATCTTGACCGGCTTTCCATCGACCTCGAGCACGGGGTGGGCGAGGAAATTGATCGGCCCCCCGGCGGGACCGGGGTCGACCACGAGGTCGCGCCCACGGGAGAGCTCGATGCGATTCGCGGGGTTGTGGCCGAAGTAGTAGGTGGCGAGGCGCTTGTTCTTGTCCGCCTCGCTCACGTCGACCGGCCACCACTTGCCGTCGGCATGGAACTCGGCCCAGCAGTGATAGCCGTCGATGCCGCCGTCGTCGCGCTCGGAGGGAATCGACGCGCCGATGGCGAAACGGGCCGGGATGCCGATCGAGCGCGCCAGAGCGATAAAGTAGGCGTGGAAATCGGTGCAGTTGCCGTGCTTGGCGTCGCACGCGAACTCCGCATCGCCGTTGCCCCAGCCCTCGCCGTTCTTCGCGTAGCGCATCTTCTCGATGACGTGATCGTAGAGCGCGCGGGCGCGCATGAGATCGGTCGGCTTTCCCTTGGTGACCTCTTTCGCGATCTGCCGGAACTTCTCGTCGTTCGGAACCAGCTTTTCCGGCGCCAGGAACGTCTTCGGGGAGCCGGAGCCGGCGTACGGCGCCTTCTCGATGCGCTTGACGTCGTACTTCACCTCGACGATCGAGCCGGCATCCTCGGGGACGAGCGTCACGAACAGAACCTTGTTGCCGTGCGCCTTCTCGTCCAGCTCGCGATGCGACGCCGGCGCGTGGAGCTCGTCGACGGTGACAGTTTGAAAGGCGTCCGTTTGGGCGAGCGGGATCCAGAGCTTGGCGGGACCGGAGAGCGCCGGAACCTTGACCCGGTAATCGAACTCGAATCGATCCTCGCCGCGGATGACGCCGAGGAGCGCATCCGGCGCCTCGGTGACCGGCACGCGGATCCACGTGCCGTCGTCCTTCTGGTCCCAGGCGTAGAGCGGCTGCCCGTCGATCTTGTGGACGGTGGTCTCCGTGACCGTCGCCGGACCGGGCAGCCCCTTCATGAAGAAGTCGACGTCGTACACCGGCCCGTCGGTGCCGACGAGATCGACACACGCGAACTGCACGCCGCCGCCGAGATCGGCCAGGTACTCGGTATGGACGCGCACGAGCTTGAGCTGCAGGTCGTGCCCCTCGTACGGCACGCGGAAGTACCCGTCGCCCGCCTTGGTCGCCGCGAGAATGTGATCCTGAATCGCTTTCTCGATCTGCTCGATCGGAACGCGGAGCGCGGGGGGCTTCTGCGACGCGAGAACGAGCGATGGAAGGAGCGCCGCGAGAGCGAGAGTCGCCTTCATGGCTTGGGATGCTCGGGGTGCTCGCCCTTCGGATGCTCGTCGCCCTTCACCTTCATGGCGCCCGCCTTGCCCTTGAACGTGTAGCTCGTCGCGCCCGAAGGCGACGTGTTCACCGCCGTCGCCTCGACGGCGCCCCCCTTGATCGTCCCCGTCCAGGCCATCGACTCTCCCTTGTCGTTGGTCGCGGTCGCGGTGAAGGTCGTGACGCCGTCCTTCTCGCTGACGGTGTAGGGCGCCTCGCGGAAGCCGTAGGCGACGCAGGCCGCGGACAGGAACTTGCCGCCCTTGAACGTGAGGGTGTCCTTGTCGCTCTTCGAATCGCCGGCCTTGTTGAGCTCGCCGGAGAACACCTTCCCGTCGAGGCTGGCGTGCTCTTCGGCGAGAACGTTGTTGAGTGAGACCGTGAAGAAAAGGATCGCGATGACGGCTGTCTTCATGGTTCGTCTCCCGGGTCGATCGTTTCCATCGTACGTCAAGAAGGTCTCTGACTGGGGTACAGCTCCCATTGCAGGGCCTGCATCCGTTCCGGTGACGTCGCGGCGACGCTTTCGCGGGAAGCGTGACGCTTCGTTCGCGCTTCAATCCAGGGGAAGGCGCGCGCCTCCTCGCGGAATCGATAGTGACCGAGGTGGTCCCACATGCAGATCAGGGCGATGTCGAGGTACGAGAAACGGACGTCCGGCCAGATCGCCCCGGCGTTACCTTCGAGCCACGCCAAACCGCGCGCCACCACCTCGCGGTATCGCTGAAAGTATCTCGTCCCCGTCTCGAGCCCGCTCCTCTTGGAGAGCAGAAGCTCCACCTCCGCGCCCATCACCGCCGAGACGATCGAGAGCGCGTTGCGCTGCGCGACGTCCATGGAGAAGAACGCGAACCGATCGGCGCCTCGGTCGTAGGTCTCGAGCACGTGGCGGGCGATCTGGTCCGACTCGATGACCCATGTCGTGCCGTCCCGAAGGACCGGGACACGCAAGATCGGATTCCCACCGAAGTCGGCGGGATCCGCGGACAGGAGATCGGGGACGAACGTCTCGGCGTGGGCGAGGCCGATCTCGCGCAACACGATGCGCACCTTGCGGGAGAAGTGCGACAGCGGGGTCAGAAAGAGGACGCGCTCCGGTGAATCGGTCATTCGTCCCTCCGTCTTGCGGCGACTCCTCCGATCGCGGCGCCGAGAACCACGCCGATGCAGATCCAGAGCGCCATCGCGTGCGTCGCCGCCCCCATCGCGACGCCGATGCCGATGCCGACCGCGATCCAGACCGCCGCCGGTCGTCCTTTCATGCGCCTATCTCCCGATCTCGAGCAGCTCCTGCGACGGGTCGAGCGCGGACCACAACTTCGTGGCGAAGCCGATGAGCATGACGCCCAGGCCGAAGAGCGGCACCGCCGCGAGAACGCCCCACAGCGGGAACGCCCACGCGCTCCACGGTAAGCCCATCCAACGCTGGATCAACATCGCGAGACCGACGAGGAGGGCGCTGGGGATGAGCGCGATCGCGACCCCGAGGAACATCGCCGTCCCGACGATCGTGTTGCGTCCCACCGCCGCGATGCCGCGCTGGGTGTCGGCCGTCTGGACCATCCACGCCGGAATGAAGAGCGTGGCCGTGTTCTGGAGCGCCGAGATCGCGAACGCTGCGCCGGCGAGAAGGGGCACGAAGCTCGGGAGGCCGAGGAGCACGAGCCCCGTGGTCGAGACTCCGAGCGTGCCGGACACCGGGAAGATGCGCAGCGGAACGCCGTTGGCGGCGCTGATCTGCGCACCGAACGTTCCGGCGAGCGCGACCCCCAGGCCGAACATTCCGACGAGCGTGCTCAGGCTCGCGGACGAGACCACCTCGGCGAGGACGAACCGGAACGGTGCCACGGGCCACGTGCGCACGAGCTCGAGGTGCTGGAGCTCCGTGCGCAGGTCGTTGGTCCACGACATGCCGCCGAAGACCGGTGCCGTCGCCGCGGTGAAGAGGCCGGCACCGGCGAGGACGCCGTAGATGGCCGGGTAGACCGGCACGATCCACGCGATCGCGACGAGAGCAACGAGGAGCAGGGCCGCCGAAGCGATCGCCCGCGTCATCGGAATACGCGAGACGCGCATCAGGTTCTTCCAGACGATCGCGACCTCGGCGCGGCCGGCGCCCTTGAGCTCGAACACCTGCCAATGACGGCCGAGCTTTCCTCGCGCGCGCGACCCGCGGCGTCCCCGGGCGCCCCGCTCGTCGTTCGCCTTCGCCCACTCGAGCGACGCCTCCTCGAACGGCGCGCGGCTGCGCAGCACGATCTCGAGCTGCACCAAAGCCAGAATCGCGACGGGAAGGGCGGCGACGAGGATCTTCGCGGTGCCTTGGGCGAGGAGCGGCGCCGTCAGAAGGCGTCCGGGCAAGAGTAGCGCGGTCAGGAGTCGAGGCGCCGCCGGCGGAGATGTGGCGCCACTGGCGACGAGCAGCTGAATGAAGCGCGAGGCGAGCGCGATCAGGACGGCGGCATAGCCGCCGGCGACCGCGGTCACGATCGCGCGGCGAGCGACCGCGCGCGGGTGCTCGCGCTGCTCGAGCAGGAACATCGATCGCCACGCGGCGTTCAAGCCCCAGAACGCGAAGAGTGCGAGGAGCCCTGGAAAGTGGAGCGGACCGAGCACGAGCGAAAGGAGCGTCGCGGTGACCACCGTGCCGATCCCGGCCTTGAGCAGCCCGTAGCCGATCACCTGGCGCCGCGCGAGCGGTGCCTGAAGGAGCATCGTCAGCTCGGCCTCGCGAAAGCGCAGACCGGGACGCCCCCACGGCAGGAGCCATGGAAGCAGCATCGCGAGCGTGACGGCGAGCGCGACACCGAGCGATGCGGTATCGGCCCACGGTCCCGGAATCCGATCGATGCCTCCCGCTCGAAGAGGCGTGTTCGCCCGCAGCAGCGGACGCCCCACCCACGTGAGCATCCAGAGCGTGCCGACGACCGCGCCGACCAGGTACTTCGGCTGCCGCAGCAGGCGAAGCGAGCGGACGACGCGGCCGCGAAGCGTGAGCGCCTGGAGCTCGACCAGGACGCGGATCACGCGGGAAGGTCCTCGTCCTCGCCGACGGTCTTGAGGAAGATCGACTCGAGATCACCGCGCGCCCCTTCGGGAAGCGCGCCGCGGATCTCGTCGAGCGTACCGTCGAGGGCCTTCTTTCCGCCGACGACGATGACGACGCGGCGGCACAGCTCCTCGACGAGGTGGAGCATGTGCGACGAGAGGATCACGGCGACTCCGCTTCGTGCCGTCTCGCGGATGCGGTCCTTCATCCGCCGGATCGCCACGGGGTCGAGGCCGGTGAGCGGCTCGTCGAGCAGGAGCGCCTCCGGGCGGTGGAGGAGCGCCATCGCGACCATGAGCTTCTGCTTCATGCCGCGCGACAGCTCGGAGGGATAGGCGTCCTTGCGATCGCCCAGCTCGAGCTCGTCGAGCAGCGTCTCGGCGCGGGCCGCGCCGTCCGCCACGCCGTAGAGGCGGGAGGTGATCCGGAGATGGTCGCGCGCGGTCAGGTAATCGAAGAGACGCGGCTCGTCGGGAACGAAGGCCGTACGGCGCTTCGCTTCGACGGGATCCTTCTCGAGATCGAACCCGGCGATGCGGATCGACCCCGCGGTCGGCGGGATAATGCCGGAGGCGCACCGGAGCGTCGTCGTCTTGCCGGCGCCGTTCGGCCCGACGAGACCGAGGATCTCGCCGCGCTCGACGCGGAGCGAGAGACCGTCGACGGCGTTCAGCGCGCCATAACGCTTCGAGAGTCGGTCGATGTCGATCATGGCAAAGCCGAGAGCTGTTTTTGCAGCGCCTTCCCTTTACTGAACCACGCCCGCTCGGTCCGTAGCACGAAGCGCGGAGCCGTCCGCTTTGTGTCGTCGAGACGGGTCAGCCATTCGCGCGCTTCGTCGGGCCGGTTCCGGTCCTTCAGGAACGCGGCGTACTGGAACAGCATCTCCGGAGTGCTCGTGCGCTCCATGGTCGCCGAGAAGACGCGCTCGGCATCGGCGCCCCGGCCGACGGCGTCGTAGGCGCGCGCCAGGTACATGCCGCCGCGGTAGAAGTCCAAGGTCGGCTCCGACTTGAACGCCATCTCGAGATCGGGAACGGCCGCCGCGGCATCGCCCAGCTCGAGCGCCGAGCGGCCGCGGAAGTAGAACGTCCGTGCCGAGTCGCTCCGGGTCTTGATCGCCCGGTCGAACGTCTCGCGCGCCTTCGCGTATTCCTTCTCGTCCCAGTAGAGCTCGCCCAGCTCCTCGAGATTGGCGACCGACGGATTGTCGACGATCTGCGCCTCGACGGCGGAGATGCGCGTCTTGCGGTCCCGGCGCCTCGCGGCCACGCGGAGGATGTCCGCCTCCGAGAAGACCTCGACGATGAGATAAGCGGCGGCCCCGACGAACCCACCAATGAAGATGATCCACAGCCACATCATGCTGGCGCGGCGGCGCCAGAAGAAGTGCGCCACGGCGGCGATCTGGAGGAACATCCCATAGGGGTAGAAGAGGTGCGTGAGGAACCCCATGGGGGCGGATTCTACGTCGTTTCGCCTACGGAGCCTCGCCAAACGCGGGGATCTCGTAGAGCGCCGCGCTTCCGCTCGCCGCAAGCGGGGCGGGAAGCGCCGCGATGAGCGCGCTCAGCCACGCATCTTGCCCGCGGAACGCCGCGAGCGAAGGATAGTGCGCGGCATCGGCACGGATGCGTGCCGGATCGACGATGAGATGGCTGAAGCCTTGGCGCCGCATCTCGGTGAGCGCCGCTTGAGGCGAGTCGCCCGCCGCCAGCCGTTCCGCAAGCGGGTGGAGGTTGAAGACGGTCGGCGCGGCGTGCGGCACGTCAAGGCCGAAGTGGCGGTTCTCGCCGACGACGAGCACGAGGTCCCGCGGGCCGAGACGGCGGCCCGCCGCCACATAGACCTCCGTGAACGGCAGCGACCGGGCGACGAACGCATCCGGCGAGAGCGCGCCGAGCGCCACCGTCGCGCCGCCGGTGAATGCGGTGAGGTCGAGCACGGCTCGCCAGGCTCCTAGGCCGGCGAGCAGGACGACGATCGGGACGAGCGCGAGAGCCACGCCTCGACGCCGCGAGGCGGCCGCGATCCCGCCCGACGCCGCGACCGCGAACAATCCCGACGCCGCGACGAGAAAGCGCTCCCAGCGGTAGGTGACGAGCCAGAGCGCGACGAGCACGACGCCGAGCAGCACGAGAGAGCGCATCGCCGGCTCGTTCCTGCGGAGCCAGAAGCCCATCGGCACGGCGACGAGAAGCGTGAACCCCCACGCCGGATTCGGATAGCTACGCGCCGCCCCCGGGTCGCCGGTCACGAGGCGGCGCGCCGCGGCGGAGATCTCGCCGGCGCCGGGGAGGCCGCCGTGCGCGTCGAGGGCGAACGCCTCGGCGCCGCCCGGCGCCAGGCCGCGCGTCGCGATCGCCCGTGAGAAGACCGGCGCGACCGGGTTGCCGGTGGCGCGCGCATCGGCGATGAGCCAAGGGATCACCGCGATGAGCGGCGGCACGAGGAGCCACGCGGCGCGGCGCGGATGAAGGACGACGATCCCGACGCCGACCGGGACGATCCACCCCAGATACTTCGTGAGAACCGCGCCCGCCGCGAGGATCCCGGCGCGTCGCAGCCACGACCGGTCGGCGTCGCCCCGTGCGACGAGGATCGAACCCAACGCCCCGAACGAGAACGCACCGTGCCCGAGATCGGCGGCGGGGATCCCGAAGGCGAAGATCGCGATCGGCAGCGTCGCGAGAAGCGCGACCGCGATCGGCGCCGCGGCCTCGTCGTGGAAGAGCCGGCGCGCGAGATCGCCGGCCATCGCGAGGAGCATGAGCCCGACGACGAGGTTCACATCGTTCGCGGCCGCCTCCCCCGAGGCCGCCAACGCGGCACCGAAGAGGACCGACATGCCGGGAGGAAACCACGAGTGCAGGCTCCAGCTCTCGGGAGCGATGCGGCCCTGCACGAGCCACAGGCCCGGCTGCGCGAAGTGATACGACAGCGTGTCGAAGAAGACCGGGGGGACCCGATCCCAGAAAAAACCCAGCGCGGCGACGACGGCGATCGTCGAACCGGCGGCGATCTCGCCCCCGGTCGCGGGCGGTCGCGCCGTCCGCTTCGCAAGGTCCCACACGATCGACCCCGCGAGGACCGCTCCCGCCAATCCGAGGAGCGGAGCCGGCCTGTACATTCCGGGAAAGAGTCCGACGGCGAGCATCGCCGCCATCAGCACGGCGAGGCCCACCGGCGCGTCCCAGGCGAAATGAGCGAAGCCGGTCAAGGTCGAGCGGGAGATGCGGCGCCCGAGCGACGCGCATCCCCAGATCAGGAAGACCGCGAGCACGAGCCGCACCATCGCGCGCGAGTATACGTGGTCGCGGTGGTACGATCGGCGAACGCTCGGGCCCAGCGGCCGCGATAGAGCCGGCTGCTAACAAACCGCCGCGACCGGTGTCTTTATGGGTCGGAGGGCGTGTTGGAACTGTTCGAACCGACGGATGACGAGCTGATCGCGGCGATCCGGTCGGGGTCGGATCTGGCCTTCGACCGGCTCATGCGGCGATACCGCCGCCTCGTCTACCGCGTCGCCTACGGGTACGTGGGCGACCCGGACGATGCGCTCGACGTCGTCCAGGAGACTTTCCTGAAGGTTTACTCGCGCCTGTCGAGCTTCCGCGGGGAAGGCACGCTGAAGAGCTGGATCGTGCGGATCGCGGCGAACGAGGCGATGAACCGGAAGAGGTCCTCCGCACGCCTGGAGACGACCGAGCTCGACGAGTCGAGCGGTTACGCGCGTCATCCCGGCGAGCGCCTGGTCGCGGGGCGCGCGCTCACCCGCTCGCTCGCCGCGCTCGGCGCCAAGCACCGGCTCGCCATCGTTCTTCGTTACTACGGAGAGCGCTCCACGCGCGAGATCGCGGCGGCGCTCGAATGCAGCGAGGGGACCGCAAGGAACGTCCTGTTCCGCGGCCTCGCGAAGCTGCGCACATTGATGAACGCGTCCGAGGAGTCACTCCGATGAGCGACTGTCCCCGTTTCGAATCCATCGCCGAATTGCGCGCGCACGCCGCGTCGTGCGAACACTGCCGAGGATTACTGGCGATTCACGATGCGCTCACCGAAGCGGCGGCGCGCATGCCCGAGCCCGACGAAGACGAGCTCGACCTTCGTCAAGTCCGCGTCCTGAGGCAGCTCTCGCGCCGTCGCACCGGCCGTCCTCTTCGGTTCGCCGCGATCGCGGCGGGCATCGTCCTGCCGTTCGTCATCGGGCTCCTCGTCGGCCGGTCGAGCGATCGCCCCTCGTCGCGCCTCATGGATTCGCTCCGCGCCGAGGCGGCGTCGAACCGGGAGCTCGCGGACGTCGAGGACTCGCCGTTCACCTACTCGAACGTGTCCTTCCGGCGACTCCCGGACGATCGCGTCGCGCTCGACTTCGACGTCACGACCCACCTCGCGACCGTCGATTCGATCCGCTCGCCGCTCGCCCGCGAGGTCGTCGCGCAATCGCTCCTGAACCCGTCGAGCGTGGGCGAGCGCCTGAAAGCGATGTCGTTCGCCGCCGGCGGCCTCGATCCGACGATCGAGAAAGCGGTGATCTTCGCCCTGCGGCGAGACGAGAACGTCGCGGTGCGCCTCGCCGCGCTCACCGTCCTCGCCTCGCGCCTCGACGAGGAAGGGGTGCGATCCGCGCTGATGGACGCTCTCAAGGACGACCCGTCGGTGCAGGTCCGCCTCGCGGCGCTCGAGTCGCTCGCGTCGCGTCCCGTCGATCGCCGGCAGATCCGCGAGGCGATCCGCACGCGACCGGCGCCGGGGAACGAAGCGCTCATGGTCCGGCTCGCCGAGCTCGAGAAGAAACTTTGAAGGAGGATCCGATGAAGAGAGTACTGCTCGTGGCCGCTCTGGTCTTCACCGCCGTCGGTGTGGCATCGGCCACGGAATCGTCCGGCAGCCGCGATTTCAAGGTCGCCGCAGGAGGCAAGCTGACGCTCGAGCTCAAGACCGGAGGCGGCGTGAAGATCGCCGGAACGGGTGGGTCATCCGTCACCGTATCGTACAAGCTCTCATGCTCGCCCGATTGCGGGATCGAGTTCACTCAGAGCGGAAGCGACGTGAGAGTCGAGACCAAATATCAAAGCGGCCAACACAGCCAGACCTCGAACATCGAGCTCGAGATCCGCGTGCCCAGCCGCTACGACGTCGCGATCGACTCGATGGGAGGCGGCCTCTCCATCGACGGGGTCACGGGCGCGTTCAGCGGCGAGACCAAGGGCGGCGAGATTTCTCTCCACGACGTCGAGGGCGAGGCGAAGCTCAAGACGATGGGCGGAGAGATCAGCGTCAAGGATTCCACGCTCGATGGTTCCGTGTCGACGATGGGCGGAGAGGTCACGATCGAGAACGTGACCGGCAACGTCAAGGGCAGCTCGATGGGCGGCAATGTCAGTTACAAGAACGTGCGCCGAACGGACGGCAAGCTCGCGTCGCCGCCGAACACCGGCGGCGCCGACGGTGCAGAGGTCGGCCCCGAGACGGTTCAGATCTCGACGATGGGAGGAGAGATCAACACCGACGACGCTCCGGAAGGCGCCGACGTGATGACGATGGGCGGCAACATCACGGTCAAGAACGCGGGCAAGTTCGTCCGCGCCAAGACGATGGGCGGAGACATCAAGCTCGACGCGGTGGATGGCTGGGTCAAGGCCACGACGATGGGCGGCAATATCGATGTGGCCCTCAAGGGCGGCGGCGGGGACGTCGAGCTGACCTCGATGTCCGGAACCGTCGTGCTCCACGTGCCGTCGGGCTTCGGCATGAACCTGGACCTCGAGATCGCGTTCACCAAGAACAGCAGCAAGGAGTACACGATCACCGCACCGGGCGGCGGAGCGCCGAGCGTCAGCCCCGATTGGGACTACAGCCAGGGCAGCGCGCGCAAGTACATTCGCAAGTCGGCGGCGGTGGGCGGCGGCGGCCACAAGGTGACGATCAAGACCGTGAACGGCGACATCACGGTGGTCGCGGATCGGTAGCAGTACACTCGGCTCGATGGCACGCGCGATCGAGTCCGGCGAGATCGCGGGGCTGCTCGAGGCCCCGCGATCCGCTTCCCACCTTCTCGTGTTCGCTCACGGCGCCGGAGCGGGGATGCGGCACGCGTGGATGGAGGCGGCGGCCGCTTCCCTCGGCGAGCACGGGATCGCTTCCTTGCGCTACGAGTTCCCCTACATGCAACGGAAGTCGCGGCGGCCCGACCCGCCGCCGTTGCTCCAGGCGACCGTGCGGGCCGCAGTAAAGGCCGCTGCGGCGGCGGCGCCGGATCTGCCGCTCCTCGCCGGTGGCAAATCGATGGGCGGGCGGATGACGTCGCAGGCGGCGGCGACGGAGCCGCTCGCCGGCGTGAAGGGGCTCGTCTTCTTCGGCTTTCCGCTCCATCCGGCCGGAAAGCCGTCGATCACGCGCGCCGCGCACCTGTCGCGGGTCACGGTGCCGATGCTCTTCCTCCAGGGAACGCGCGACACGCTGGCCGACCTCGAGCTTCTGCGCCCGGTGCTCGCGGAGATACCCCTCGCCACGTTGAAAGTGTTCGAGGGAGCCGATCACATGTTCCATCTCCTCAAGTCGGCGGGCCGCTCCGACGCCGATCTACTCGCCGAGATGTCGCGAACGGTTGCGGAGTGGGCGAGCGGTCTTCAGTGATCGACCGTCAGCCTCTTGTATTCCTTCAGGTGGCGTAGCGACGCGATCGTCCGCCCGGATCGCTCGTAGAGCCTCGCCAGGTTGAAGTGGGCGTCGGCGCAGCCGCGCTCCCTCTTCACGATCCGCTCGTACACAAAGACGGCCTCGTCGCTGCGGCCCTGATCCTCGAGGACGACGCCGAGGTTGAAGGCGGCATCCACCGATTCCGGATGAGACGCGAGCGCGGCTCGGTACTGCTCCTCGGCGGCCGCGAGCTCACCCTGCTCGTGAAGCAGCCGGCCCAGGTTGATGTGCGCCTCCGCGTGGCTCGGAGCCAGCTCGAGCGCCCTGCGATAGGCGTCGCGCGCGTCGTCGGGAGCCGCGATCTCGAGGTGAACGCCCAGCTCGTACCAATCGTCGGCGTCGAACTCGACCTCGGCGCTTCTCGCCGCGCGCGCCGCACGCCGGACGATCGGTTCGGCGCTTTCCGCCAGCTCGGCCACGTCGAAATCGAAGAGCTGCTGGCCGTTCTCCGGATTCCACCGTTGCCCGCCGGCCCGCGCCACGACGCGATCCCCTTCCGCGACGATCGTCATCGCGGCGAGAGTGCGACCCTCGGGAAGCTCGTTCGCGAGTTTCTTCAAGATCCGTTTGACCCGCGACGGCGCGATGCGCGAGCGAACGAGCTCGCTCGCGGTACGAAGGACGACGACGTCCTGGAATGTGAACGCAAGCTCGCGCTTGGGTCCGCGCGCTGGCTTCAGGAACCCGGCGCGCACGTACGAATGCACGCGGCTGACGGGGAGCCCGAGGAGCTTGGCCACCTCCCGCGCCGAGTATCCCGTGGTGACCGACACGGGCCTACGCTTTGGAGGCTCGACCCGCCGCCTTCGGCCGGCGCTCGGCGGGAGCGGGTTGCTCTTCGCGCGCCGCGCGCTTCGGAGGCTTGCGATCTTGCGCCTCCGAGGCCGCTGCCTTCTTTCCGAGGCTCGCCTTCAGCGCTTCCATGAGATCGATGACCATGGCCCCCTGCGCCTCGACCGGTGCGATGGCGACCTCGCTGCCGTCGACCTTGCGCTGGATCGCCTCCTGGATGCGCTTGCGGACGTCGTCCTCGTAGGATTCCGGCCGGAAGACGTCGCTCGAGATCTGCTCGATGAGCTGCATCGCGAGCTTCAGCTCCTGCTCGCGCACCTCGACCTCGCCGATCGGAATCTCCGAGGTCGGCCGCACCTCGTCGACGTAGTGGAGCTGCTGCATGACGAGCCGGTCGTCGGCCGTCGGACGGAGCATGACGAGATAGCGCTTGCCGCGCGCGCCGTACCTGGCCAGCGCGGCCCGGCCGCTGTCGCGCATCGCCTTCGCGAGGAGCCGGTAGGCGCGGTCCCCTCCCTTGTCGGGGCCGACGTAGTACGGCTTGTCGAAGTAGATCGGATCGATCAGGGAGGCGGAGACGAACTCGGCGATCTCGATCGTCTGGCTCGCCTTCTCCTCGAGCTCCTTCATCTCTTCCGGCGTGAACACGACGTACTGGTCGCGCGAGAACTCGAACCCCTTGACCATCTGCTCGCGTGCGACGACCTGTCCGTCCTTCTGGCAGATGTACTGCTGCTTGAGGCGCGAGCCGCAGTCCTTGTGGAGAAGGTTGAAGGAGATGCCCGCCGACGATTCCGCCGCGGAATAGAGCTTGACGGGAATCGACACCATGCCGAACGAGACGGTCGCGGTCGCTAGCGCTCTGGGTGCGGCCATAATGTGATCTCCGAGGATCCCGCGGCTCGTATATACACTCGTGGCGAAAAGTAAGCCAGCAGACAAGTTAGCGCCCTACCGGGCCAAGCGTGAGGCGGCGCGAACTCCTGAGCCTTTCGGCGGGAGCGTCCCTTCGCGGCCGGGCCTCTTCGTCGTCCAGAAGCACGCCGCGCGCAGCCTTCATTTCGACTTCCGGCTCGAGCTGGACGGCGTGCTGGTCTCCTGGGCGGTCCCCAAGGGGCCGTCGATGGACACGGCCGACAAGCGCCTCGCCGTGCACGTCGAGGACCACCCGCTCGAGTACGCCGACTTCGAGGGGGTGATCCCTCAGGAGAACTACGGCGCGGGCTCGGTGATCGTCTGGGATCGGGGCCTGTGGACGGCCCTGGAAGATCCGCACGCGGGCATGAAGAAGGGAAAGCTCCTCTTCGACCTCGCCGGCTACAAGCTTCGTGGGCGATTCACGCTCGTTCGCACCAAGCGCTCGGAGAAGGACTGGCTCCTCATCAAGGAGCGCGACGGTCATGTTCGCAAAGGCGAGGAGCTCCGCCAGGAGTCGGTGCTCTCGGGCCTCACGGTCGAGGAGCTGCGCGACGCGTCGGCCAAGACGGGCGAGATCGACGCCGAGCTTCAGCGACTGAAGGCTCCCAAGCGAACGGTGAACGCGAAGGAGATTGAGTGGATGCTCGCCGAGGCGGCAAAGGCCCCGCCCGACGGTGAGGGCTGGCTCTTCGAGATCAAGTACGACGGTTACCGCCTGCTCGCGGCGCGTGAAGACGGCCGTCCGTCGCTGCGGTTTCGTGGAGGCGGCGACGCGACGTCCACCTTCCCCGAGATCGCACGCGCGCTCGCCGCACTCCCCTACGACCGCGTCCTCGTCGACGGGGAGGTCGTCGTCCTCGACGACGACGGCAAGCCCAGCTTCGGGCGCTTGCAGAAGCGCGGCCGCTTGAGCCGCCGCTCCGAGATCGATCGAGCGTCGCTCGAGCATCCCGCCGTCCTGTTCGCCTTCGATCTTCTCGCGTTCGGCGATCGCGATACGCGGCCTCTTCCGCTGACGGAGCGGAAGCGAATCCTTCAGAAGGTCGTTCCCTCGATCGGTCCCGTTCGCTTCGCCGACCACTTCGAAGGGCGCGGAGCCGACTTCCTGGAAGCGGCACGTCGCATGGGTCTCGAGGGGATCGTGGGCAAGCGCGCCTCTGCGCCTTACCGGCGCGGCCGCAGCGCCGAGTGGGTCAAGGTGCGCTTTCAGCGCGCGGACGATTTCGTCGTCGTCGGGTTCACCGAGCCGAAGCGTGGACGGCCCGGATTCGGCGCGCTCCATCTGGCCGTCCGGGACGGAGAGGGTTATCGCTACGCGGGCCGCGTGGGAACCGGTTTCGACGATCGCCAGCTCGGAACGCTTCGCGAGCGGCTCGACGCGGAGCGACGCGACAAGCCCGCTGCCACGGGAGCGCTACCGAAAGGCCGGGAGCACGTCTGGACGAATCCCGCGATCGTCGTCGAGGTCCGCTACAAGGAATGGACCGGGGACGGCCAGCTCCGCCATCCGGTCTTCGTGCGCGTTCGCGACGACAAGACGCCCGAGGACTGCGCAGATGACAGAGGGGACAGCTTCCGAAACTCTGCAGATCGAGTTTCGGAAGCTGTCCCCTCCGATGTCGATCGCACCGTCCGATTCACGAACCTGGAGAAGGTCTTCTGGCCCGAGGAGGGACACACCAAGGGCGATCTCATCGCGTACTATCGCGCGATCGCGCCCTGGATCCTCCGCTACCTGCACGATCGCCCGCTGGTGATGACGCGCTACCCGGATGGGATCCACGGCAAGTCCTTCTTCCAGAAAGACGCCCCGGGCTTCGGCCCCGAGTGGCTCCGGAAAGAGCGGATGTGGAGCGAGCACGGCGGTCGTGAGATCGACTACTTCGTGTGCGACGACGAGCCCTCGCTCCTCTACGTGATCAATCTGGGCACGATCCCGCTCCACGTTTGGTCGAGCCGCGTGCCGAGCCTGCAACGCCCCGACTGGTGCATCCTCGATTTCGACCCGAAGGGAGCGCCGTTCAAGCACGTCGTGAAGCTGGCAGTCGCCGCGAAGGCGCTGTGCGACGAGCTCGAGCTCCCCGCGTACCTCAAGACCTCCGGCTCGACGGGGCTGCACGTCCTGATCCCGCTCGGCCGGCAATGCACGTTCGAGGAGAGCAAGCTTCTCGCGGAGCTGCTCGCCCGCGTTCTCGCGGCGGAGTTTCCCGAGATCGCGACAATCGCCCGCGCGCTCGACGCGCGCGACGGGAAGGTTTACATCGATTTCCTGCAGAACGGCCACGGCAAGCTGCTCGTGGCGCCGTTCTCCGCGCGGCCAGTTCCGGGGGCGCAGGTGTCCACGCCGCTCCGATGGAGCGAAGCGAACGCGCGCCTCGACCCTTCGCGATTCACGATCGAGACCGTCCCCGGCCGGATGAAGAAGCTGAAGGACGATCCCCTCGCGCCGCTGCTCGAGGACGCTCCCGACCTTCGCGGCGCTCTGGAGCGGCTCGGAGCGCGCCTCGCTCGGTGATCGCGCGGAGCTCGAGCGCGATCTGGGGCGCGTCGGGGTTGTCCTCGTGCTTGACGTACATGGAGACGTCGACACCGTCCGCGACCCAGGCGCGGGCACGCTCGGCCCACGCCGCCAGATCCTCGCGCGAGTAAATGGACTTGCGGAGGCGCAGGTACGACAGACCGGCCGTCACCACGAGCGGCGTCGTGTGATCGTCGGCATCGTGAATGACGAGCCCGGCGCCACGGTGCCGCAGGAGCTCGTAGACCTCGTCGGTCAGCCAGGAATCGTGCCGGAATTCGAAGGCGGACGGAAAGCCTGCGGGGAGCTCACCGAGAAACCTCTCGAGGCGTGCGAGATCGCAGCGCAGCGTGGGAGGCGTCTGGAAGAGCACGGTGCCGAGCCGGTCCTCGAGGCGGGACACGGTCTTGACGAGGTAAGGAAGCGCCTCCGACGGCACCGCCAGCTTCTCCAGGTGCGTGATCCTTCGCGACGCCTTGATCGCGAAACGAAAACCCTCCGGCACCGCCGCTTTCCAGGTGTCGATCTTCTTCGTGTTCGGCATCCGATAGAACGTGGAGTCGATCTCAACGGTGGTGAAACGCCCGGCGTAGTACGCGAGGAACTCTTCCTGGGGAAGCTTCTCCGGATAGAAAGACGGCTTCCACTCCGGATAGCTGAACCCCGATGTACCGACCCTTGCCTGTGCCATGACTGGCCTCGACCCCAACCTAATGTGAACTCCTGCGGGCCGCAACACGCCGATACGGTAAGTGCTTACTCTGCATGTAGGAAATCCCTCCTCCCTCACGAAGCGGTCAGGCGCTTTCTTACGGACGCGCGATGGCACCGACATTGCGGTGTATCGAGACGGGAGCGAAACTTGGAGGACCAGCTCATGATCCAGAGAAAGCACCTCTTCATCGCCTTCGCCACGGGCGCCGCCGCCGGAGCCGTGGCGGCCTACCTGACCGCGCCGCGCACCGGAAAAGAAATGCGCGCGAGCCTGCAAACCTGGGCTCGTGACGCGCGCGACAAGGCGGTCGTCATTCCGACGGCAATCCGCCACGCTGCGAAGGCCGGGAAGGAAGCGTTCGCCGAGTCGTACCGGGGAGAGAACGGGCACCAGCCTCACGCGTAGCAAGTGAACCCGGAGCGGCGTCGCAGCCCGGCGACGCCGCTCCCGGTACACTTGGCTCATGCCCCATCTCTTCGAGCACGCAGCGACAGGTCGCGCCAAGTGCCGTGGCTGCGCACGGCCGATCGATCGCGGAGTTCTTCGCTTCGGCGAGCGCGTCGCCAACCCCTACGCCGAGGGTGAGACCACCCTTTGGTATCACCCGCTCTGCGCGGCGTACCGGCGGCCGGAGGCGCTGCTCGAGGCGTTGCCGGCGGCCCCTCCCGACCTGAGCGATGCCGAGGCGCTCGAGAGCGCGGCGAAGCAGACCGCCACGCACCGGCGCCTCCCGCGGGTCAATGGGGCGGATCGAGCCCCGACGGGCCAGGCCAAGTGCCGGCACTGCCACCTGGCGATCGAGAAAACGAGCTGGCGCATCCGGCTGGTCCACTACGAGGACGGGCGCTTCGCCGCGAGCGGATTCCTTCACCTCGGCTGCCAGCACGCCTACTTCGAGGGCGCGGACATCGTTCCCGCGCTGCTGCACTTCAGCCCGGAGCTCAGCGACGGCGATCGAGAGGAGCTGATCCGCAACGTCAATTCTTGAGCGAAACCCGGAACCTTCTCGGGCGACCGCGCGTCAAGAACGGGCGGAGGGGCTGACGCGGTGGATGAAGCGAGGCTGCTCGCGCGATGCCGTTCGGGAGACGGACTGGCATGGGAGGCGCTCGTCAGGTCGTACCAGGCGAGCGTGCTCGCGGTCACCCGCCATTACCTCGGCGATCCCGAAGAGGCCCGCGACGTGGCGCAGGATGTCTTCGTCCGGCTCTACGAGAACCTGAGCTCGTTTTCGGGCGGCGACCGCTTCAAGCCCTGGCTGCTCCGCATGGCCCGGAACGCCAGCATCGACCGGATCCGGCGGATCAACGCCCGTCCTCCGGCGTCGGACATCCCCTTCACCGACCTCCCGCTCGAGGCCGGCAGCGACCCCGAGGAGTGCGCCGGTCGAGCGGCTCGAGAGAGCTTGCTGCGCCGGGCGCTCGCGCGGCTGGGGGAGCAGCACCGCGAGGTCGTTCTCCTGAAGGAGATCCACGGGTTGACTCTGGAGGAGGTCGCCGACGTGCTCGGCGTTCCGATCGGCACCGTGAAGTCCCGCTCGAACCGTGGCCGCATCGAGCTGGCCCAGATCATCCGCATGCTCGACCCCTCGTTCAGCGAGAGGCCGGCATGAGATTCGAGCACGACGACCCCGAGCTCACCGCGGCGATCCTGGCGCGAACGTCGGGCCCGGTGTGCGGCGCCGCACGCGACCAACTGTGCGGTGTTGCCGACGGGACGCTCGATTCGATCGACGCGGAGCTCGTCGGCCGCCACCTCGAGGGCTGCGCCGAGTGCGCGGCGCTCGCGGAGGCGCTCGCCTCGATGCGGCGCGAGCTTCCCCGGCTGTTCGGGGACCATCCCGATCCGGCATTCCTCCAAGAGGTCCTCGACCGGACGACGGCGAGGAACCGCACCCCGCGGCTCGCCGAACGATGCCGGGCCGCCGCACGGCGGCTTCTCGATCGCCCCCGCATCGCGCTCGAAGGAGCGTTCGTCGGCGCGGTGCTTCTGGTCCTTCCAGTCGGAGCGTCCCGCCACTCATCGCTCGACGCATTCAGGCATGCCTCGCACGCGACCTCCGCGAGCGTGGGCAAATGGGTGCGCGCCACGCGCGGAACTTTTTTCCAGGCCGGTGCGTCAGGAGAGCCGAGCAAGGAGAAATCACGATGAATGCCACGGAGTCCCGAGCCCAGGAATTTTCCGGTCACGAGCTTCGTGATCCCGCGTACGCGACTCACCCGAGCGCGGCGATGCGGGACTCGCGCCTCCGGTCGCCGGCGCTCGCGGCCGCCTTTTCCGCGCTCCCCGGTCTCGGGCAGATCTACGTCGGCTACTACCCGCGCGGCTTCGTGAACAGCGTGGTCGCCGGTGGGATCATCAGCATCCTCGCGTGGACGACCGGCGAGGCCGCGTACGTTCCCCTGCTCGCGCTCTTCCTGGCGTTCTTCTGGCTGTACAACATGATCGACGCGGCAAGACTCGCCGCGCTCTACAACCGTGCGCTCTCCGGCGGGCGCGAGCCCGATCTCCCCGCGGGGTTCGCGATGCCCGGCCTGGGCGGATCGATCGTCGGCGGTTTGGCCGTCATCGCCGCCGCGCTCATCGCGCTCCTTCACACGCGCTTCGGGGTGCCTCTCGACTGGTTGAACGACTGGTGGCCGGTCGTCCCGATGCTCTTCGGCGTGTGGCTGGTGGTGAAGGCCGTGAAAGACTCCAAGACGCGGCCCATGGCGTAGTCCGCTAACGCGCCGGTCCTCGCTCCAGCTCATCTCCGAAGAGGGGGCGGCCGCCTTGCGCGGTCCAGAAGCCCCAGACTGCCGGCGCAACGATGGCCGAGAGCGAGAGGAGCATCGCTCCGGCGTACCAGCCCGGCGCTCCAAGCGTCACGGGCAGCGTGCCGATCAGGTTCGCTCCGGTCAGCATCGTCGCGAACGCGAGAAGGCCGGCGCGGAAGAGCAGCGACCATTCGATGAACAGAATGATCGCCGTCGCGACGATGTATCCCGGAAGGCTCCCCGTCTCCGGAAGGAAGATCCCCGTCCCGATGATCGAGACGACGATGACGGCCCAACGGTCGCTTCGGAGCAGAAGCCGGAAGACGAGGATGAGCGTGAGCGGATAGATGATCTCGAACAGGTGCTGCGTGTGGATCCCCAGGATCGAGACGAGCGCGTGCATTGCCCCGCGCATCCCTTCGAACGCCCAGGTCGGGTCCGCTCCCGAGCTCGGCACGGCGGACCCGCCTCCCAGCATCGAAGGAACCCACGCGCCGAGATCGGCGATCAGCCGGACGGCGGCACCGCACGCCGCGCCCAGGAGCAGATCGCGGCCGACCAATGGATCGCGAAACTTTCCGTCGAGCATACGGACCCACGAGACGAGCATGTGGGGCCAGAGTCTTCGCGCGTAGGGCTCGATCGCTAGGTAGAACACGTACGCGACGCCGACCCGCTGGAGGGAGTAGGCCAGGTGGGCGCCGAAGAGATCGGCCTCGGCCGCGGACGCGACGTGGTGCGCGCCGAGGAACCAGAGCATGCGAACGGCACCGAGGTACAGCGCGAAGCGGAGCGCGCCGCGACGATCCCCTCGTCCACGCCGCACGTTACGGAGTGCCACGAACGCGGCGGCGACGATGACGCCGACGTAAACGATGCCCGAGAGCCACCGCGAATAGACGTCCTCCCGCGGCGCGCTCTCTTCCGCCGGGCGGGTCCACGGCGCGACGACACGGAGCGAGACCGGCCGCCCCCCTGCCGAGGCCGCCTCGATCCGGATGGGAAGCTCCGGCCTCTCGGGCCACGAGCCGGTCCACGCCATCCGTCGATCGGCGAAGACCGGCGGCGCCCACTCCGAATCGACGGTCACGAGCTTGCCCAGATCGACACCCGTCGCGTGGAGGAGCGGGCTCCAGTCGGGCTCCGGCGCGGCCGTCGCTACCAAGGTCTTTTCGCCGGGAACGATCAGGAGCGACAGGAGCCTTCCATCCGGGTCGAGCTCGACGCGCGCCATGCCGGGAGCGGTCTCCGGTGGATCGTTCATCCAGTCGCCGATCGACCCGAAGTTGCGCAGCACGATCGGCCGCGGGCTCTCGCGATACCAGAAGTGGATCCCGCTCGGCGGAGCGGAGCGAAGGACGTCCCATCGTGCCGCGCCCGGCTGCGCGTGACCGAGCACGTTGTCGAGATACGGCTGGTTCTCTTGGAACATGAACAGGCTGTCGGCGGGCATGGCGTCGTGGCCCGCGGTCTTCAAGATCTCGCGCGCCCGCTCGCGGAGAACTTCGGGAGGCTTTTCGAGAGGGGTCAACCCCACGAGTGACGTGCGCGACGAGAGCAAGATCATCGCGATGACGCTCGCGACGAAGACGCCGAGGGCTCCCCACAGGAGCCGAGGGGCTACCACGACGTTCTCCCCCGCCTCCGCGACCATCTCGGGCGACGGCGTCTCGCCGGCCGCGAGCGCCGCCGCGAGCGGGTCGCCGCCGGGGAGGGCCGCGGCGACGGCGAGCGCCGAGCTGGGCCGCCGCGCCGGATCGGTCTCGAGACACCTCAGGATCACGCGCTCGACCGCCGGGTCGAACCCATCCATGACGCTCGAGGGAGTGGAGGGTGTCGCGGTGTGATCTCTCCGGCCGGCGAACGCCGCCTTTCCCGTGAACAGCTCGTACAGCACGAGGCCGAGCGCGTAGAGATCGCTCCTGGCGGTGACCTCGCGGCCTTCCAGCTGCTCCGGCGCCATGTACGCCGGCGTGCCGGAGCGGATCTCCGCGCCCTCGATCTCCGCCGCGAACGCGGCGAGGCCGAAGTCCGTGATGCGCGCCCGCCCCTTGCCGTCGATCATGATGTTCGCAGGCTTGAGATCGCGGTGAAGGACGCCGGTCTCGTGCGACGCCGCGAGGCCGGCGCAGAGCTGGCGCGCGATCTGGATCGCCTTGTCCTTCGGGATGTGGCCGATCCGGCGCAGGAGCGACGCCAGGTCCTCGCCGTCGACGTACTCCATCGAGAGGAAGTGATGCCCGTCCGCCTCCCCCGCGTCGTAGATCCGGCAGACGTTCGTGTGCGAGACCTGACGCGCGGTACGGACCTCGTCGAGGAAGCGCTGGAGGCGATCGGCGTCCGCCTCGAACTCCGGCGGAAGGAACTTCAGCGCGACGCTCTGTCCGAGCTTGAGATCGTCGGCGCGGTAGACCTCCCCCATCCCGCCTCGACCCAGCAGACCGACGACGCGGTAGCGGCCTGCGAGGATCGCGCCCGGAAGGAATCGAGCCTCGCCGGGCCGTCCGCGCGACGCCGGCACGTTCATCGTCGGGAGCGCGGAGGAGGGAGAAACCGGCTGCCCGCAAACGTTGCAGAACCGGCTGCCCGCCGAGAGCGGTGCGCCGCAATGCGAGCAGGTCGTCGAGACGGCCATCCCGCCGAGGCTAACATGTGGGCCCGGATGATCGGCCGCTCCCTCTCCCACTACCGGATCACCGCCGCGATCGGCGCGGGGGGCATGGGCCAGGTCTACCGCGCGACCGACTCCCGGCTGCACCGCGAGGTCGCGCTCAAGGTGCTGCCGGCCGAGACGGCGGGGAGCCCCGAGCGGCTCGAACGGTTCCGCCGCGAAGCGCGCGCGGTCGCGGCGTTGAACCATCCGAACGTCGTCACGATCTACTCGGTCGAGGAAGCCGAGGGCGTTCACTTCCTGACGATGGAGCTCGTGGAGGGCGAGCCGCTCGACCGCCTCATCCCCGAAGGCGGGATGGCGATGCCGCGCCTCCTCGCGATCGCCGCCGGTCTCGCGGAGGCGCTCGCGGCCGCCCACGACAAGGGGATCGTCCATCGGGACCTCAAGCCCGCGAACGTGATGGTCACGAACGACGGACGCGTCAAGGTCCTCGACTTCGGGCTCGCGAGGATGCCTGCGGCGGCCGGTGCGGAGCTGCCGACCGAGATGCTGACGAGCGAAGGCGTCGTGATGGGCACCGTGCCCTACATGTCGCCCGAGCAGCTCCGTGGCGAAGCGGTCGATCACCGGACCGACATCTTCTCGCTCGGGATCATGTTGTACGAGATGGCGAGCGGCGAGCGGCCGTTCGCCGGGAGATCGGCGGCCGAGCTCGCCTCCGCGATCCTGCGCGATCAGCCTCGGCCGCTGTCCGAGCGACGGAACGACCTGCCCGCGGGTCTTCCGGAGGCGATCGGGCGCTGCCTGGAGAAGCGCGGCGCCGATCGCTTCACGACGGCTCATGAGCTGCGGAGCGCGCTCCTCGGCAGGGCGGCGCGGCCGATCGCCGCGCCCGCCACCGTGTCGATCGCGGTGCTGCCGTTTTCCGACATGAGCGCGGCGAAGGACCAGGACTATCTCTGCGAAGGAATGGCCGAGGAGATCATGAATGCGCTGGTCCGGATCGACGGGATCCGCGTCGCCTCGCGCACCTCGGCGTTCCGCGCCGCCAAGGACGGCGGCGACCTCGCCGCGCTCGCGCGCGCGCTCCAGGTCGGGCACGTGCTCGAAGGCAGCGTGCGCACGGCGGGGATCCGGCTGCGCGTCACGGCGCAGCTCACCGACGTCGCGAGCGGATACCAGCTCTTCTCGGAGCGGTTCGACAAGGAGGCGGTCGACGTCTTCGCCATTCAGGACGAGATCGCTGCGGACGTCGTGAGCGCCGTGCGGGCCCGTCTCGCGCCCGGCGCGGACGGCGTCCATGCGCGGCCGCAGGCCAAGAGCCTCGACGCCTACCGGTGGTACCTGAAGGGCCGGCACCTTCGAGGGAAGGAAGACTTCGGGGGCTCGCTGCACGCCTTCGGCGAGGCGACGCGGCTCGACCCTTCGCACGCGCCTTCCTGGACGGGCCTCGCGGAGATCACCGTGCTGTCGGCGCACGTGGGCATGCTGCCGCCGCGCGACGCATGCGCCGCGGCGCGCAAGGCGCTCGCGACCGCGAGGGACCTGCAAGGTGAGTCGGCGGACGGCTGCCATGCCGAGGCGTTCGCGGCCTTTCTCGAGCGAAGGTGGGACGCGATGGAAGCGTCGTGGCGCCGGGCGATCGAGCTGCAGCCCGATCACGTCCTCGCGCTCGCGTCCTGGGCCGTCACCCTCTGCTCCCGCCGGCGCGTCGATGAGGCGCTTCCGCTCTTCGCACGTGCGCGCGAAGCCGACCCGCTCGCATCCTTCCCTTACATGCTCACCGGCTGGGGGCTGGTGGAGTGCGGAAGGTCCGCGGAGGCGCTCGCGTACATCGAGGACGCGTTGACCTTCGAGAAGGATGACGCGTCGGCCCTCGCGTCGCTGGCGATGGCGAGCGTCGCCGTGGGGAAACACGACGCCGGAATCGCGGCGGCCGAGCGCTGCGTCGCCGTCACCTACCGCGCGCCTTACTTCCTCGGCATCCTGAGCTGGGCGCTCGCATCGGCGGGTCGCGTGCCCGAGGCGCGTGCGATCCTCGGCGAGATCCAGGCTCGTCCAACCGGCTCGCCGACCGCGGTCACCGAGGCGTGGGTTCTCGGCGCGCTGGGGGAGATCGACGCGGCGTTCGACGTGCTCGCCCGCGCGGAAGACGAGCACCAAGGCCTGCTCTACTACACGGGCCAGCCGGGATTCGACACGCTCCGCGGCGATGCGAGATTCCGCGCGCTGCAATCGAGGCTCGGACTGACCCCATGAGCCGGTCCTGGAGATGGCTCCTCGGCGCTCTGCTGCTGATCGTGGCCGTCGTGGTCTGCGCGCGCTACGGGTTGTACCGGTCGTTCTCGACGTTCGTCGACAATGACGACGAAGGCTACGTCCTGATCTCGATCAAGTTCTTCCTCCAGGGGTACCGGCTCTACAGCCAGGTCTTCACTCAGTACGGTCCCCTGTTCTACAGCTATGCGTGGCTGCTGCACGGCATCGGGGGCGTCGCCGTCACGAGCGATGCCGCGCGCTTCGTCACGCTCGTCGACTGGCTTTGCATCGCCGGGCTGTACGCGTGGTTCGTCCATCGCGCCGCGGGCTCCACGGTCCTCGCCTGCGCCGGCTTCCTGCTCGCGTTCCAGCATCTCGACCCGATCGTCGCCGAGCCGGGCCATCCCCAGGGGCTCTGCACCATGCTCACGGCCGCGATCCTCGTGCTTTGCTCGTTCGAGAACCGCGCAATGCTCCTCGCCGGCGTTCTCATCGGCCTCCTGGCGATGGTCAAGATCAATCTCGGCGTCTACCTGTTCCTCGCAGTGGCGTTGTCCGTCCTCATGGCCGCCGAGAAGAGCCGGATCACGGGCGTCTTGAGGGCTGTTCACATCCTCCTGGGTCTCGCCGTCACGCCGGTCGTGATGCACCACTGGCTCACGGACGAGTGGACGCTCCTCTACTGGATCCTCTGGACGTCGGCGCTCGCGTCGATCCTGCTCGTCGCGCGCCCGGAGGCCGGCCGGATCCCCGGCGAAGGCGCGTACGTCCGGCTCGTGGTCGGAGCGGCGGTGACGGCCGCAGTGGTCATCGTCGTGCAGGTGCTCCAAGGAGTGCCGATCGCAAGGCTCTTCTACGGCGTGATCGGGCAGCACGTGGCATTCGCCGACGCGTTCTACTTCGTTCTCGAGGTTCCACGACGCGCCGCGATCGTCGCCGTGGTCGCTACCGCCGCCGCGGTGCTCTACCGTTTTCGTCCGTGCCCTGTCGTCGCGGCTCGGGCGGCGAAGCTGCTCTACGGGCTCTCCGTGATCGTCGCCACCGCAGCGCCGTTCGTGGCCGCACGGACCCGTCCGGGCCCTACTTCAGGCGCGCTCATGCTCTACGGCCTTCCCTTCGCATGGCTGCTCCTCGTGGATACCGGGGCGCTGTCGCGCGAGGGACGCCTTGCGCGCGTCGCCTTGTGTCTGATCGCCGCATTTCAAGCGCTTCAGGTCTTTCCGATCGCGGGGACGCAGGTCGCTCTCGGGACCGTCCTCTTGCCGCTCGCCGGGCTCTTGTGCGTTCACGACGCGGTGACGTCGTGGGCGCCGGCGACGGTGGCGCTCGGCGAGACGGTGACGGCTGCGGCGCTCCTGGCGATCGCCTTCTGGCGGGGCGGGATCGTCCATCGTGAGTACCGGAGCTACGTCTCCCTGGAATTGCCGGGCGCCGAACGGATCCGTCTCCCGGAGGTGACCGCGAAGGACTACGGCCGCCTCGTGCGGAACCTGCGCGAACGCTGCGATTCGTTCGTGACCTTCCCCGGCACGAACAGCCTTTACCTCTGGGCGCAGAAGGAGCCGGCGACGTCGTTCAACGCCACCTACTGGCCGAACATGCTCGATACTTACCAGCAGCTCGCGACCGCGCGCACCCTCGCCGGGGATCCGAACTCCTGTTTCGTGCTCGACCGGCGGGAAGAAGAGCTCTTCGAGGGACTCGGCTACAGTTTGCTGGCGAACTACCTGAAGGCGAACTTTCACACGGAGGGGACGATCGGTCCCTACGACCTGCGCATGCGAAACGACCGGCACGGCGACGGGCTCATCCCATGAACCAAGCGCCCACGATCTCGCTCGTCATCCCCATCCACGACGAGGAGCCGCTCATCGATCGTCTCTACCGGGAGGTCGTCGCCGCCATGGAGCCGCTGGGGCTGCCGTGGGAAGCGGTCTTCGTCGACGACGGGAGCCGCGACCGCTCCGCGGAGCTGCTGCTCGCAAAGCAGGCGGCGGACAAGCGCGTCGTCGTGGTGCGGCTGACGCGGAACTGGGGCCACCAGCCGGCGATCGCGGCGGGACTGACCGTGGCGAGGGGCGACGCCGTCGTCCTCATGGACGGCGACCTGCAGGATCCGCCATCCTTGGTCCCGCGGCTCGTCGCCGAATGGAAGAGCGGCGGCAAGGTCGTCATCGCCGAGCGCACGAGCCGGAAGGAAGCTCCCCTTCGCAAGCTGCTCATGGCGACCTTCTACCGCCTCTTGGGGTTCCTCTCCGACATGCCGATCCCGCTCAACTCGGGGATCTTCGGCCTTCTCGATCGCCAGGTCGTCGACGCGCTCAACCGTCTCGAGGAGAGCAACCGCTACCTGCCCGGCCTCCGGGCGTGGGTGGGATTCCCCACGCGGGTCGTCACGTATGCGCGCGAGGCGCGCGCCGCGGGCGAGCCGAAGCAGACGCTCTTCAAGCTGACGCGCTACGCGCTCGACGCGATCTTCAGCTTCAGCTACAAGCCGCTCCGCCTGAGCTTGGTGCTCGGCCTCACCGCGGCGACGGTGGCCGTGATCTACGGGATCGTCCTCGTCGCCTGCCGCGTGATGGGCGTCGGCATGTTCGGAATCCCGGTGGTCGACGGCTACACGACGACGATCGTCTCGATCCTGTTCCTCGGCGGCACGCAGCTCATCTGCGTGGGGATCCTCGGCGAGTACATCGGCAGGATCTACGACGAGGTGAAGCGCCGGCCACTCTTCCTGATCCGGGAGGTCCACCGCTCCGATCGGGACTCATGAACGTCGACGAGTACGAAAAGCTCGACCGCATCGATCGCGAGCACTGGTTCTACGCGGGCAAGCGCGCGGTCGTCCGCCACTGGATCGCGCGCTCGCTCGCATTGACGCACGACGATCTCCTCGTCGACGTCGGCTGCGGAACCGGCACGTTCGCGCTCGAGATGGGTACGACCTGCCGCGTGCTCGGCATCGACCATCACGACGAGAGCATCCGCCTCGCCGAGCCGAAGCTGCGGTCCGTCGGCGGCTCGGTCAAGAAGAGTCCCCTCGAGCGGATCGACCTGCCGGACGGCGCCGCGACGGTCGTCACCGCGATGGACGTCCTCGAGCACCTCGACGACGACCGTCTCGCTCTCCGGGAGTTGATCCGGATCGCGCGTCCCGGCGGCCTCATCGTGGTGACGGTCCCGGCGTTGATGGCGCTCTGGAGCGACTGGGACGTCGCGCTCGGCCACCGGCGGCGCTATGACCGCCGTCAGCTCCTCCGGTTGATCGATCTCCCCGAGGTCGATCTCGTCCGATGCAGCTACTACAACATGGCCGCGCTGCCGCTCATCGGCATCGTCCGAGGTTGGCGGCGGATCCGTCCGCCCGCTCCCGGCGCCGATCGCGCGGAGGATCGCGTGCCGTCGCGGTGGCTCAACACGTTGCTCTACCGCAGCCTCGTGACGCCGGCGTGCTGGGAATGGCCGCGACAGCCGATCGGCGTCGCGCTGATCGCCGTCCTCAAGAAGAGGGCGCACACCCGCTGACCTGGCCGTATACCATCCGGACCGGGGGGTATTCCACATGCCGCGATGGCTCCATCTCGTCCTCGTGCCCGTCACGCTCCTCCTCGCCACCGCGCAATCCAAGCCGGCCCCGCGCATCGAGGACACCAAGCTCGATGAAGAGGAGCGGATCCAGCGGCGTCACGACTGGTTCTTCTCCACGCGACGCGCGGGGGTGGCGTCCGCCGCCGAGATGGCGGCGCTCCGGGCGGCGGCGGTCCTCGACACGCATCGCGCGCTCCGGGCCCAGGCGACCCGCCGCGAACGGGGGGTCGAGGCCGCACAGAACTTCTGGGTCGCAAAGGGGCCGTCTCCGTCGACCTTCGGTGGATGGACCTTCGGCAACGTGGCGGGGCGCATCGCGTCCTTGGCCAAGGACCCCGTCACCGGCCGGCTCTGGGTCGGGACGGCATCCGGCGGCGTGTGGCGCTCGGACAACGACGGGCTCTCGTGGACGAGCGCGTTCGACTCGGCGGGAACGATGACGGTCGGCACGGTCGCCATCGATCCTCACGACTCGAACGTGGTCTGGGTCGGGACCGGAGAGAACAACCAGGGGTGCGAGTCGTACTTCGGCATCGGCCTCCTGCGCTCGACGGACGGCGGGCTCACGTGGGAGGCGCGGAACGGCAGCGGCGCCTCGACGCTGCAAGATCTTTCGTCGTTCGCGAACGTGGTCGTGGATCCCCGCGACTCCGCGCACCTCGTCACCGGAGGCAGGATCGCCGGATGCACTTCGGGAACCGAGGGCAACGGCGCGATCTACACCTCGGGCGATGCCGGACTCACGTGGACGCAGCGCCTCGCGAACACGTCCGTTTACGAGATCGAGCAAGACCCGACGGTCCAGAGCACGTTCTGGGCGGCGACCTCGCGCGGTATCTACAAGTCCATCGATAACGCCGTGACGTGGGTCCTCCAGACCGCATCGGGGCTTCCGAACGGCTCGACCGGGACGACGGAGCTGGCGATCGCGCCGTCCGCGTCGGGCACCGTCTACGCCCTGTTCGGAAGTCCGAACGCGTTGTGGAGGACGACCGACGGCGGCGCCACGTGGGCCGTGCGCTCGACGGGCAGCAACGCCTGCGACGGACAGTGCGACTACAACATGGTCCTCCGCGTTCATCGCACGAACCCGAACATCGTGCTCCGCGGCACGATCAAGATCTGGAAGTCCACCGACGGCGCGCTCACATGGTCCGACATGAGCAACGGTTGGGGCTCGTCTCAGAAGGTGCACCAGGACATGCACGAGCTGCTCATGGACGCCGCCGATCCCAATACCTTCTATGCCGGCGGCGACGGCGGTCTCTGGAAGACGAGCGACCTCGGGGCGACCTTCACCAACAAGAACGGCAACATGAACATCACGCAGTTCTACGCCGTGGGCGTCGACGCCTCGAATACGGACGTGATCTGCGGCGGCGCGCAGGACAACTCCTCGCTCGTGCGCACGTCGAGCGACGTCTGGGATCTCCAGGCCGTCACCGGCGACGGCTTCGTGTGCCACATCGACCCGTTCCAGTCGAACGTCGCCTACATCACGTCGTATCCGAGCGGCGGCTACCCGAGCGTGTCGCGCTCGACGACCGGTGTCCTCGGCAGCTATGCGGGGATCACGGGCGCCGGCAGCGGCATCATCGGCGGCGACCGTATCAACTGGGTGACGCCCTACATCGTCGACCCGCTCCAGCCCCAGCGGCTCTTCCTCGGCACCCACCGCGTCTACCGGTCGGACGATCGCGGCACGACCTGGACGCAGGTGGGGCCGGCCGATCTGACCGGTGGCTCGGGGACGATTCTGACGGTCGAGGTCAACAGGATCCACGACGAGGTCGTCTATTCCGGTAGCGATTCGGGGCGCGTCTGGCGTTCCGCCGACGCCGGCCTGACCTGGACCGACCTCAGCTCCGGTCTTCCCGGCCGCTCGATCAACGACCTCGGCGCCGACCCGAGCGACCCGGGTCGCGTGCTCGCCACGCTCGGAGGCTTCAACGGACCTCACCTCTACGAGTGGCGATCCGGGATCGGCTGGACGTCGACGGGGAGCGGGCTCCCGAACGTGCCCGCGAACACGGTACTCCTCCTCACGGCAAGCGACGTCCTCGTCGGAACCGACGTCGGAATTTTTCGCAGCGCGGACGGCGGCGCCACGTTCGTTCCCTACATGAACGGCTTGCCCGAGGGCCTCGTCGTGACCGACCTCGAGTACAACGCCAGCCAGAGCGTCGTCACCGCGGCGACCTACGGCCGCGGCGCGTGGCAGGTCGCCGTCGAGTCGTTCGGCCCGATCGTCCTCTACGACTCCGTCGCCCTGCCGTACGTTCAGGTCGACGGCGACGGTGACGCCTATGTCGAGCCCGGCGAGACCTGGGCCGTGTCGCCGCGCTTGAGGAACGCCGGCAGCGCGATCGCGTCCGGCGTGACGGCGCGGATCGTGCCCACGACGCCGGGCATCGTGCTGCTCGATCCCTCCCCGCGAACGTTCGGCGACATCGCTCCCGGTGCCACTGCCGCCGCGTCCGTCGCATTCACCGTCGACCCCGCGACCTCCTGCGGGAGCGTCGCGCATTTCGACGTGGTCGACATCGCGACGACGAATCCACAGAGCGATCAGGGCGACAAGATCGACGCGTTCCAGGTCGGCGTGAACAGCGAGACGCCTCCCCCGATCCACACGGTGTTGCTCGACGAGCGATTCGACAGCCCCAACCCGCCGAACTGGTCCCATCGCGTCCTGGACGACGGGATCGCCGGATGCAACAAGACGACGAAGGACCAGTGGCACCTCGCGACCAAAGATGCCACCCGCGGGACGTCTTACGACTGCGGCAACGGCCCGGGAACCGTCTACGACACGAACAACTTCGCGTGGCTTCACTACGGCGGGCTCGATTCCTCGGGCGGATCCGGGCTCGTCATTCCGGCGAGCGCGCAGGTGGCGACACTCACGATCGAGCACTGGTATCAGACGACGATCGCGGGAGACGGCGGGAGCGTGCTCATCGACGCCGTCGACGACGGTCAGGACGTCTTCTCGGTGTTGAGCCCGGCCGGCGGCTATCCCTCCGGGGTGATCTCGCCGGCCGTCTGCAACGGCCTTGCCGGGAAGCGCGCGTTCCAGGGGGATTCGGGCGGCTGGGTCACGAGCACGTTCGATCTGACCCCCTACCGCGGCAGCACCGTATGGATCGCGCTCGTCTTCGGCTCCGACAGCAGCCGGCAAGGCGACGGCGAAGGCTGGTACGTGGATCGGTTCAAGGTCGAGATCGAGACCGCTGCGCCGCTCGTGTGCGACGTCATCCCCTGGCCCGGCTCGGTCCCCGACGGCTCGCTGACGATCGACAAGACGGCGGGCTCCGACCTCCTCGCGTCGTGGGGAGCGTCGTGCAACGCGGCGAGCGTTCCCGGCCAGACTTACGCGGTCCACGCCGGCGATCTCGCGGCGCTGCGCGCGACGGGCGCCTACGTCGATGCACCGATCGCGGGACGGTGCGATCGAAGCTCGCCGGCGACGTTCACGCCCGGCGACGGCGACGAGTACTACCTCGTCGCGCCCGTTCTATCGGGATACGAAGGAAGGCTGGGGAGCGACGGCGCGGGCACATGCGGCCTCCCGCGGCTCGCGACTTGTCCCTAGAAAAAGACGGGTGCGCCACCCCGATGGGTGACGCACCCGCTGAGGACGGAAGACCCTACCTTACGGCAAGCTGTCGGTGTGGCACTTTGTTTCGTTCGGGCCCACGACCATGCAGGCCGTCCCGTTCGCCTCGTTGCAAGCGTTCGAGCTGCCGGCCGGGCCGGGCGGCTCGAAGTTGAGGCCGAGCGATTCGTTCACGAGCACGCGGTTGTGGCAGTTGTCGGTTCCGCCTCCGGAGCAGCGGCCGTTCTGGAACTGGCCGCCGTTGTTGAGGCAGTCGAGCTCACCGATGCACGCCGAGAGCTCGGCCTTTGAGGCCGTGCCGCTGGCGCACGCGGCGTTGCAGCTTGTGAACACCTCGGTGTAGAGCGGCGTGCCGGCGCAGTCCCCGCCGCCACCGCTGATGAGGCAGTTCAGCGCGCCGGCGGTGAGCTGCCGGGCGAGCTGAGCGGTCGGCGAGCCCTGGACCGCGACGCACATCGCCTCGGTGGACGATGCGGCGTCGTTGACGTCCGTCGTGCCGTCCGCTGGGTTCGTGTCGGGGCTGTCGATCTTCTGGCCGCAGATCGTGATGAAGTCGGCGGCGGTGTGATCGGCGCAATTCCCGTCGGCGCAGTCGAGGACGGCAGCGGTGATGTTGACGCTACCCTTCTTCTCCACACCGGCGTGCGTTCCCCAGAACCCAGGCGTCCTGCAAATCGCCGGAGTGCAGCCCTCCGGCGGCGGGTTGGGAGTCGTATGGATGCAACCCTGCTCCGGATCGCAGGAATCATCCGTACAAGGGTTGTTGTCGTCGCAGAAGCTCGGTGGCTTCGGCGTGTAGACGCACCCGGTCGCCGGGTTGCACGTGTCGACCGTACAGACGTTGTTGTCGTTGCAAACCATCGGCGTGTGGACGCATCCCGTCGACGGGTTGCACGTGTCGGTCGTGCACGCGTTGCTGTCGTCGCACGAGATCGTCGTGTGGACGCAGCCTGTCGACGGGTTGCAGCTGTCGCTCGTGCACGCGTTGTGGTCGTCGCAGAAGCTCGGCGGCTCCGTGGTGTGGGTGCACCCCGTGGCCGGGTTGCAGCTGTCCGCCGTGCAGGCGTTGCCGTCGTCGCAGGACGTCGGCGTGTGGACGCATCCCGTCGCCGGGTTGCAACTGTCGTTCGTGCACGCGTTGCTGTCGTCGCAGCTGGTCGGCGTGTGAACGCATCCCGTCGCCGGGTTGCAGCTGTCGTTCGTGCACGCGTTGCTGTCGTTGCAGCTGACGGGCGTGTGAACGCATCCCGTCGCCGGGCTACAGCTGTCGTTCGTGCACGCGTTGCCGTCGTCGCAGCCGACAGGTGTGTAAACGCACCCCGTCGCCGGATTGCAGCTGTCGCTCGTGCAGGAGTTGTTGTCGTTGCAGGTGACGGGCGTGTGAACGCATCCCGTCGCCGGGTTGCAGCTGTCGTTCGTGCAGGCGTTGTCGTCGTCACAGCTGGTCGGCGTGTGGACGCAACCTGTCGCCGGATTGCAGCTGTCGTCGGTGCACGCGTTGCTGTCGTTGCAGGTGACGGGCGTGTGAACGCACCCCGTCGCCGGGTTGCAGCTGTCGTTCGTGCAGGCGTTGTCGTCGTCACAGCTGACAGGTTTGTAGACACATCCCGTCGCGGGGTTGCAAGTGTCGTCCGTGCACGCGCTGCCGTCGTTACAGGTGATGGGCGTATGGACGCATCCCGTCGCGGGGTTGCAGCTGTCCTCCGTGCAAGCGTTGCCGTCGTCGCAGCCGACGGGCGTGTGGACGCACCCCGTCGCCGGGTTGCAGCTGTCGTTCGTGCAGGCGTTGCTGTCGTCGCAGCTGGTCGGCGTGTGGACGCAACCTGTCGCCGGGTTGCAGCTGTCGTTCGTGCAGGCATTGCCGTCGTCGCAGTTGAGCGGGGTCCCCGGAACGCACTGCGCCGTCGACGCGTTGCAGGTCTCGATCCCGTTGCATGCGTTGCCGTCGTTGCACGGAGGGCAAGTCAGCGTGATCGCCGCCGTGCCCCCCGCCTGGGACGTCAGCGTGCTGTCACACACGCCGTCCGTGTTCGCGAGCTGGGCGATGTTGGCCGGCGTCCCGTCGCTTCCGGTCTCGGCGACCAGGACATCGAAGGAGAAGGTGCATCCCACGGTGTCGGCGAAATCGAGAGGAGGGCCGAAGCTGAACTTGATGTCGAACGGATCGGTCGTGTCGGCGGTCGGCAGCGAGGGACAGTTGGATGTCGCAAGGTTGCCGACGTATTCGATCGCCGGCGGCGCCCCCGGGACCGATCCCGGATCCGGCGTGCAGACACCGCCGGTGACGCTGGTGCACGCGGGAAAGAAATCGACCTGTGTGAATGTTTGATTGTCCGGAGCGCCCCCGTCCTCGCTCGGTCCGTTGGTGACCGTCAGGCTCATCCTCACGGTCTGGCCGACGACGCGGTTCAAGTTGTCTCCATTGGGAAACCCGATGATCAATGTCGAGTTGCAGACGGTTTGCGCTTGCGCTGGTGTCGAGAGTGCCGCGCCGACCGTCAAGACACAGATCACCGGCGTGGTACACGTCAGGATGCGTGCAAGCTTTGGAATAAGTCGTGCCATTGACATCTCCTCGAGGTCTTAGCAGTGAGCAGAAAACGTTGTTTCGGATTCCACCCCTCGCAAAATTTGTAGACTCCTTTCTGCACACTCGTGACACCCCGGTAACGAGTTCGAGCGTGCTCGAGACAACCCTCTTCGCTCTCCGAACTTTTTCTGAAGCCGTGCTGTTCCCGATCCGCTTGCGGACGGAAAGCCAGCAGGCGACGTGCCACTCGCGTTAACACAACGACGCGATTCGTTAACGGCGTGTGACCACGCGCGATCGCGACGGATTAGCCGCGGTCGATGACGAGATCTCGACGCGTGCGGTGCGGTGAGCGGCGGTCAACCCGTGCACGTCGAAGCGCTCACCGCTCGCCGTGCGATGTCCCTGATGCGCCTTGCCGTGCCACGACGTGAGCACTGTCTCCGAGGAGGCCATCACGCGTGCTAACCTCCGGCTCATGCGCCCTCACATCTTCGTCGTCGTCTTGCTCGTGGTCTCCGCGTCGACATCGCAACCGATCCGCTGCGGCTACGACAAGCCGCCGCAGAACGTTCTCGACGTCCTGCATGCGCCGGCGCCACCGAGCCCTCAGGTCAGCCCGCAGGCCGACCGGATCTTGCTCGTGTCATGGGTCCGATACCCGCCGATCGCGCAGGTCGCCGAGCCGTTCCTCCGTCTCGCCGGTGTGCGCGTCGAGCCGCGCACGAGACGCAAGCACGACACGCGCGGCGGGTACGGGATCGCGCCGTGCGCGCAGCAGCTCACGCTGGTCGACGTCGCCACCGGGAAAGAATCTCCGGTCGCGTTGCCGCCGGGCGGTTGCGCCGATGCGTTCACCTGGTCCGCCGACGGGAAGCGATTCGCCTTTCGGAACACCTCGACCGATGCCGTCGAGCTCTGGGTCGGCGATGCCGCGACCGCGTCCACCAAGCGTCTCGGCGATGCGCGGCTGAACCCGATGCTGGGCAGCTCGCTGCAGTGGATGCCCGACCAGGACACGTTGCTCGTCAAGCTCGTGCCGGCGGATGCTGGGCCCGCGCCCGCGGGATCGGCCGATACGGACGGTCCGAGCATTCAGGAGACGAAGGGTCAAACGGGCGAGAGCAGCACCTATGAGACGCGCGACACGCTGAACGGCAAGCACGACGAAGATCTCTTCGATTACTACGCGACGAGCCAGCTCGCCTTCGTCGACGCGGGATCGGGAGCGGTGGTGCGGCTCGGAGCGCCGGCCATCATCTCCGGCGTCGAGCCCTCGCCCGACGGCCAGGACTTGCTCGTCACCACGGTCCACAAGCCTTACTCCTACGTGACGACTTACGTGAACTTCCCGCACGACGAAGAGCTGTGGGACCGCACCGGCAGGAAGATCAAGACGGTGGCCCGGCTGCCGCTCGCCGATCGTGTTCCGATTGCGGGCGTGCCGACGGGCCCGCGCGATCTCGGGTGGCGCCCGACCGAGCCCGCGACCCTGGTGTGGGCCGAGGCGCTCGACGGAGGCGATTGGAACGTCACCGTGCCGGCGCGCGACAAGGTCATGACGCTCGCCGCTCCGTTCAGCGCCGAGCCTCGCGAGATCCTACGGACCGAGCAGCGCTTCGTCGGCGCCGACTGGTTCGAGCAGCGCGGCAAGGCGATGATCACCGAGCACGACGAGAACAAGCACTGGCGCAAGGTCTCCGTCCTCGATGTGGATCACAAGGAGACCGCACGGTCGGTCATCTGGGACATGTCGAGCGACGAGCGTTACAAGGATCCCGGCCGCCCCATCTTCAAGATATTGCCGAACGGCCAGTGGGTCGTGCGCCAGGATGCGGGCACGATCTTTCTCAGCGGTAACGGCGCCTCGGTCGACGGGAACCGTCCTTTCCTCGACCGCTTCGATCTCGAGACGAAAACGACCGCGCGCCTGTTCCGCAGCGACAAGACGGCGCTCGAGAGGTTCCTCGCGTTCACGGACGGGACGAACCGCGCGTTCCTGACCTGGCGCCAATCGCGGACCGATCCGCCGAATGCGATGGTCAGGACGCTCGGCGATCGTGCGGCGCCGGTGCCGGGCGAGGCCACGTTCGCGTCGGCGGCGCGCGCGGTCACGCACGTTCCCGATCCGACACCCGCCGTACGCGGGATCAAGCAGCAGCTCGTCAAGTACAAACGGCGGGATGGGACTCAGCTCTCGTTCACGCTGCTGACACCGCCCGGATATGAACCGGGTACGCGCATCCCGGCAATCCTCTACGCGTATCCGCTGGACTACGCGAGCGCGTCGACGGCCGGACAGGTCAGCGGCTCGGAGCAGGAGTTCATGGTGCTGGACGACTACCGGCTGCTCCTGCTGTCGGGCTACGCGATCATCGACAGGGCCGCGTTCCCGGTCGTGGGCGATCCCAAGAAAGCGTACGACACCTACCTCGAGCAGCTCGAGGACGACGCGCGCGCCGCGGTCGACGCGGCGGTCGAGACGGGCGTCGTCGATCGCGATCGCATCGGCGTCACGGGGCACAGCCACGGCGCGATGATGACGGCGAATCTGATCGCGCACACCGATCTGTTCCGCGCCGGGGCGGCGACGAGCGGCGCCTACAACAAGACCCTCACGCCGTTCGGCTTCCAGAACGAGCGCCGCTCGGTCTGGAAGGGCCGCGACGTCTACCTGAAGGTGTCGCCGTTCTTCTTCGCCGACAAGATCAAGCTGCCGCTCCTCATCGTGCACGGCACGGACGACGCCAATCCGGGGACGACGCCGCTCCAGGCCGTCACGCTCTACGAGGCGATCCGCGGCAACGGCGGCACCGCGCGGCTCGTGATGCTCCCGCACGAGCCTCACTGGTACTCGTCGATGGAATCGAACGAGCAGCTCGCCTACGAGGAGCTGAACTGGTTCGACACGTACGTCAAGAACGCGCCGCCTCGCATCAAGACGGAGCCGCCGCCGGAGACTCGAAGCACGAACTAGGCTCGGCGATCACCCGCGATCGATCACGGTGATCTCGACCCGGGCGGCGCCGCGCCGGACGAACCCGAGCTGCCTCGCGGCCTCGTAGGACAGGTCGATGATCCGATCGTGACGGAACGGCCCGCGATCGTTGATCCGAACCTTCACCGACTTGCCGCTCTCGATGTCGGTCACCCTCACGATCGTGCCGAACGGCAACGTGCGGTGGGCGGCGGTCAACGCATGCATGTCGAAGCGCTCACCGTTCGCCGTGCGCTCGCCCTGGTGCGCCTTTCCGTACCAGGAGGCCAGTCCCTTCTCCGAGTGGCCATGCTCGATCGACGCCGGCGAGGTCGCGGGTGCTTTCTGCTGCGCGCAGGCGCCGGCGAGCACGATCGAGACGAAGACGTTCGGCAGCAGTTTCCGGCGCATCGCATCAACGATCGGCTCCCCGGGCCGGGAAGGCAAACGGCGATGGCGCCTCCTACGCAAAGCGACGTCGCAGAGACGCGGCCATAGCCGGGGGCGAGACGCGACCGAGCGTGATCGTCTCGGCGCCGACGAAGGTGGCCAGCGATCGAAACGCGTCCGCGGCACCGTCGAGCGCGAGGTCGCGGTCGAGAGAACCCCAGTCGGCCGCGGGAGGTCGCTTGCCCCGAGCGAACCAGGGCTCGAAGTGGATCTGCCGGATCTCGAGGAGACGCTCGGCGCGGTGAGTCTTGGCGTCGATCCTCCCGATCAGCTGGCCGTCATGGAAGAGCGGGAGCACGTAGTAGCCGTGCACCCGCTTGTGGCCCGGGGTGTAGACCTCGACGCGGTAGTCGAAGCCGAACAGGCGCTGGGCGCGCTCGCGGTGCCACAGGAACGAATCGAACGGCGCGAGCAGTGTGGTGCCGCGCGCGGCCACGCGCCGCTGTGCGGCGGCGCGCAGCGCCGGGAGATCGTCGGCGAGGGCGAACCACGGTGTCGTGCCGTGCTCGACGGCGACCTCGACGACTTCGCCGGCCGCGAGCGCCTCGGCGAGCGCCTTGCGGCGCTCCCGGATCTCCGTCCGAGGGAAGGTGAGGTACATGCGGAGATCGGTCGCCGTCGCGGCACCCATCGCATGCAGGGACCGGCGCAGGTGCCAGCGGCGGAACTCGTCGGCGCGCGGCGGCTCGGCAGCGAGCGCCTCACCCATGACCCTTGGCGCCAGATCGAAGCGCTTCTGGAAGTGAACCCGTGAATGGATCATCGTGCGCCCGCTCATCCACAGGTAATCGAGCGCGTGCGTGGCCGGCTTCCAATTCCACCATCCGCCGCCGCGCCGCTTGCGATCGTTTCCGAAGTCGGCGTTCCCGAGCGGTCCGCGGGTCGTGATCTCGGCCTCGACCTGGGCGACGAGCGCCGCGTTCTTCCTGAGCCATTTCCCCCAAGCCCGGCTGCGGAGCGAATAGTCGAGCATCGCCCGCCGCCAGTGGCCGAAATGATCGGTCGGCACCAGGCAGGCCGCGTGAGCCCAGTACTCGAACATCGCGCGCCGCTCGTAGACGAGACGGTCGAGGACACGACGGTCGTACGGTCCGAAGCGGCTCCACACGGTCAGGTAGTGCGCGCGGTCGATCACGTTGATCGAGTCGAGCTGGATTCCACCCGTGTCGGAGGCGAACCGGACGAGGTTGCGCTCCGTCAGCCGCCGCCGGCGCGGGTCGCGGAGATGCTGGCGCTCGAGGAACAGCGCGGCCACGGCGCGGAGAGGAATCTTTGCCATGCGCCGTTCAATGTAACGGCACTTTTCGCTGCGCGACCCATGTTCCGTCGGCCCGGCCTTCGACGCGCATCCGTCCCTTGGCCGAGTCGCCGTCGATCCAGAAGAACAGGAACGCGCGCACCGGACCGGGCGCCCCCTGACGGCTTCCCTTCGGCCAATCCCCGGCGAACGAGAGCTCGACGTAACCGTTCCGCCACGTTCCGGTGACGGGAAGAGCGTCGCCGAGGGAACCGGACCAGGTTCCCGTCACGACGGTCCCCTCGCGGCGCAGGTCCATGGTCCCGGTGATGGGGCCGGCGTCGCTCCCCGATTGCGCCTCCCAGGTGCCGCCCACGTCGGACCCGTTCTTCACATCTTGCGGCGGCGCGGGGACGATGCGCACATTCGAGAAGTACGCTTCTTCGTCGGTGTATCCCCACAATCCGATCGCGCCGTGGAGATCCTCGCCCTTGAGGCCGTCGACGACGAGGCTGGGCAGCGTGGAACCATTGAGGTAGAGCTTGGCGACGCGGCCGGCGACTTCGATGCGCAGCTTGAACCACGTCTCCATCGCGAGCGTGGCATTGGACTCGTACTGCGACGGCCACTCCCGGCGCAGCCGGTACCAGCCGAAGTCCGGCTCCGACACGTACTGGACCGTGTGGTTCCGCTTGGACTGATCCGCGGCGTCCGAGTTTCCCGGGCGCACGTAGAACAGCTCGTAGTGCGACGCGTCCGCTCGCGCGCGGAAGGCGATGCCGACGAACCCGGGATATCGCATCCCCGGCGGCGTCGTCGGTTTGAGCGCAATGTCCGCCTCGATCACCCCGTCCTGGAAGTCGGTTCCAGGCAGGAGCACGGGGCCGGCGCGGTCTTCGCCGTCGACGGTGATCTTCACGCATCGACGGCCCTTGTAGGTCACCGCCTCCGCTTTCACGCCTCGAGCCTGGAGGCCCGAGGTGTCGCGGAGCGGAAACATCTGCACGCCGGTCTGTGCGGAAGCCAAGGTCCATCCGCCCGCCAGCACCACCGCCATCCATCGTTTGCGCATGACCTGGCGTACGGCCTGCGGCTCCCCGAGTTTCGTCACGCGCCCGCGAAACCGATCTCGTGTCCCCGCCGTATGATGCGCAGGGGGAAATCGCATGCGACTTCAACGAGCGGGGTCCATCGTCTTCGTGCTTTCGATCACGGCCACGGCCTTCGCGGCGGACCTGCGCGGCATCGAGGTCGGCGATCTCGACCGCACGGCCGATCCGTGCACCGACTTCTTTCAGTACGCGAACGGAACCTGGCGCGCGAACAATCCCATTCCGTCGTACATGGATCGCTGGAGCCGCCGCTGGGCCTCGGGAGAGATCAACAAGGATCAGCTCCACGCGATCCTCGACGACGTCAGCGCCCGCAAGGACTGGCCGGCGGGAAGCCCCGAGCAGCTCATCGGGGACATGTACGGCGCCTGCATGGATCAGGGCGCGATCGACAAGCGAGGGTTGGACCCGGCGAAACCGATGCTGGCGGAGATCGATGGAATCAAGGACCGAGCCGCGCTCGTCAAGGTCATCGGACACTTCCAGGATCTGGGCATCGCCGCGCCGTTCGGAATCGCGGCCTCCCCCGACAATCACGATCCGACGCACGTGATCGGGGACGTCTTCGCGGCCGGGCTCGGCATGCCCGACCGGGACTACTACCTCAAGCCGGAGAAGCGCTTCGCCGAGGCCCGCGAGAAGTATCGCGAGCACGTGAAGAAGATGTTCGCGCTCGCGGGGCAGGACGCGGCCGCGGCGCAGAAGTCCTCCGACACCGTCTTCGCGTTCGAGAAGCAGCTCGCCCAGATCTCGCTCGACAACGTCGCGCTGCGCGATCCGGCCGCGACCGACCACAAGACCGAGTTCAAGGATCTCGTCAAGATGACGCCGAGCTTCGACTGGGCGGCCTACTTCATGGGCGCGAAGATCCCCGCGGTCGCGCTCAACGTGCAGCAGCCGAAGTTCATGAAGGAGGTCGACCGGCAGCTCGCGAAGGCGCCCCTTCCCACATGGAAGACCTACCTGACCTGGCAGTTCCTCCACGCATCGTCCGGCGCGCTCTCCGCTCCGTTCGAGGAAGAGAGCTTCGCGTTCTACGGTAAGTATCTCAGCGGCGCGACGGAGATGAAGCCGCGCTGGAAGCGCTGCGTCGAGAACGTGGACGGCCTCCTCGGTGAGGCGCTCGGAAGAAAGTACGTCGAGAAGAATTTCCCTCCCGAAGCGAAGGCGCGCATGCAGGAGATGGTGAAGAACATCCTGCTCGCGCTGAAGGACAGGATCAACGGCCTTCCCTGGATGGAGGACGCGACCAAGCAGAAGGCGCTCGCCAAGCTCGCGACGTTCAACCCCAAGATCGGCTACCCGGACAAGTGGAAGACGTACGCCGGCGTCACGGTGACGCGCGACTCGTTCTGGAACGCCGTCGAGTCGGCGTCGCGATGGGGCGTTGGCGACAGCTACGCCACGATCGGCAAGCCGGTCGATCGCGGGCGCTGGGGCATGACGCCTCCCACCTCGAACGCGTACTACAACCCGCTCATGAACGAGATCGTGTTCCCCGCCGGCATTCTCCAGCCGCCCGCGTTCTCGGTCGAAGAGACGGATGCGGTGAACTACGGCGCGATCGGCGTCGTCATCGGCCACGAGGTCAGCCACGGCTTCGACGACCAGGGAGCGCAGTACGACGCCCAGGGACAGCTCAAGAACTGGTGGACCGCGGGTGACCTCAAAAAGTTCCAAGCCCAGGGTCAGTGCGTCGTCGATCAGTTCGAGGGCTACTTCATCGAGCCCGGCATCCACCACAACGGCAGGCTGGTGCTCGGCGAGTCGATCGGCGATCTCGCCGGTGCGAAGCTCGCCTTCCTCGCGTACGAGAAGTCGCGCGAAGGGAAGCCGCCGGAGCCCACGATCGACGGCTTCACCCCCGAGCAGCAGTTCTTCATCTCGTGGGGACAGTGGCGCGGCGACGAGACGCGCCCCGAGACGCAGCGCCGCATGGTCCAGGGCGATCCGCACCCGGTCGCCAAGTACCGCGTCAACGGCCCGCTCTCGAACATCCCCGCGTTCCAGCAGGCGTTCGCGTGCAAGCAGGACGCCGCGATGGTGCGGCCGGCGGAGAAGCGCTGCGAGGTCTGGTAGGCGCGGTTGCCGGGCCGGGGGTGGGGTGTTAGCCTCGCCGCGCGGCCGCGGGGGCGGACTCGCCTCGTGGTCTGCGCGGAGTCTCGGATGGCCGGACCGTTCACGTTTCCGCATCCGATCGGCACGATCTTGGACGCGCTGGTCACGTCCCCGGATCCCGTTTTCGTCACCGACCGGTCGAATCGGATCGTCTGGTGGAACGCGAGCGCCGAGCATCTCCTGGGGTTCAAGGCGCACGAGGTGCTGGGACTGCCGTGCGCGGCGATGCTCCAGGGATGCGATGCCCACGGGAACCGCTATTGCTCCGACAATTGCCCGATCACGCAGCTCGCGATGAGGCACGAGCCTGTCCGGAACTTCGAGCTGACGCTCCGCGCGAAGGGCGATCGTGAGCTCGACACGGACGTCAGCGTGCTTCATCTGGCCGCGCCGCCTCCCGACTTGTTCTTCCTCGCGCACATCGTCCGGCCTTCACGACGCCGGGAGAAGAGAGCGCCCGAGCGGTCTTCCGAGGAGACTCCCCCGCCGCGACCGACCCTTTTGACCGTCCGCGAGTCCGACGACGCGCGGGCCAGGAAGCTCACGGCGCGCGAGATCGAGGTGCTGGGCATGCTTGCGGCCGGCAACCCCACGGCCGAGATCGCGTCGCGATTGAGCATCTCGGCGCTGACGGTCCGCAACCACGTCCAGAACATCCTCGACAAGCTCGAGCTGCACTCCAAGACCGAGGCCGTCGCCTTCGCGTTCCAAAAGCACCTGATCTAGTGCGTTCTCACCACTGAATTTGATGCGTCCGCCGGATGGTGCGGCGGGCGGCTCAGGGGCGATCCTCCCTCCCGTCCAGGGAAAGGAGCGATTCGATGAGCCACGCCCGACCGATCGCACGCTGTCTGACGCTCGCCATGGTCTCCTTCGCCGTCGTCCTCGGAGCGCACCGACCGGCCTCCGCGATCCCGGCATTCGCGCGCAAGTACCAGACGTCCTGTCAGACGTGCCACGTCGTGTTTCCGAAGCTGAACCCGTTCGGAGAGGCCTTCCGCCTGAACGGTTACCGCATGCCCGCCGAGACCGAGGAGGAGATCAAGGAGACGCCGGTCTCGCTCGGCTCGGAGGCCTACAAGAAGACGTGGCCTTCGATGGTCTACCCGAGCACGATCCCCGGACACGTTCCCCTCGCGATCAACATCAAGATGGCCGACGTCTACGCGTCCCAGACCGACGGGACGAACCGCACGATCACGAGGAACGACTTCCAGTTCCCCCAGGAGGTCAACCTCTTCGCCGCGGGGACGTTCGGCGACACCTTCGGCTATCTCGCCGAGCTGACGTTCGAGAACGGGGCCGGGGTGAGCATCGAGCGCGCGCAGCTCACCGCGAACTCCCTCTTCGGCGCCGGGCACGCCGTCAACTTCAAGGTCGGCATGTTCGCGCCCGACCTGGAGGACGGCTTCCACGAGATGTGGCTGATGACGAACAACGGCATCGACTCGTTGTTCACCTACAACCCGATCGGCCCGAACGGGGGGACGGGGACCGCGGAGGAGGGGGGCGGCATCTCGCTCCCCGAGAACGTCAAGGCGATCGAGTTCTACGGGGTGGCGAAGCACCGGCTCTTCTATACGCTCGGCGTCACCGATGGGCTCGGGCAGGTCTCGACCGATCCCGGCTCCAACCCGCAGAGCACCGGCAACGACGTCCACAGCGCGAAAGACTGGTACGCGCGCGTGGACTACAAGTTCGGCGGCATGGGTCTCGACGGCGACACGACCGGGAAGACCCTGCCGCCCGAGAACTGGCGGGAGAGCTCCGTGCGCGTCGGCCTGCTCGGCTACTACGGGACCGGAAACGACGTCGTGTTCCACGAGTTCGACGATCTCGGCAACCCGACGTTCGACGTGATCGATCGCCGCTACGTCCGCGCCGGGCTCTACGCCTCGTGGCTCTGGCGCGATCTCAACGTCTTCGGCGTCTACCTCCACGGCAAGGACGATCTGACGACGACCGATCTCACGACCGCCGCGGTGACCCAGCCCAACCCAACCTACGACGCCTGGTTCGTCCAGGCCGACTACGTGATCCGGCCGCCTTTCCAGGTGTCGCTCCGGTACGAGGACGTCGCGCCGGGCGACCCCTCCGCGGCGTCGATCCGCGTCGGCAATGCGAACTTCACCTATCTCATCGTCGCGAACATGAAGCTCATGCTCGAGTACCAGCGCGACCTTCACGAGTCGAAGAACTACAACGCCGCCGCCGTCCTGCGGTTCGCGTTCTAGGAGGACCATCGTGAGAATCCCGATCGTCACCGGCCTCGCCCTCGTGCTCACCCTCCCCGCGGTCGCGGGGGAAATCCACGGCACCGTCGCGTGCAAGGGCGTGCGCGACAGCGCGGGCGCCGTCGTCTACGTCGATGCGATTCCCGGCAAGACGTTCCCGGCACCGCAGGAGCACCAGAAGATCAACCAGCAGAATCTCGTGTTCGACCCGCACGTCCTTCCAGTGCTCGCCGGCACGACGGTCGATTTCCTCAACTCCGACGCGGTGCAGCACAACGTCTTCTCGCCGGATGCCTGCGCCGAAAAGTTCAACCTCGGGACGTGGCCCAAAGGTCAGACACGCAGCTACACGTTCAAGAAGGACTGCGTCGCGACGCTGCTGTGCAAGGTCCACCCTGAGATGGAGGCGTTCGTCGTCGCGGTGCCGACGCCGTACTTCGCCGTCACGAAGGCCGACGGCTCGTACAAGATCGCGGACGTTCCGGACGGCGCCTACACGCTCAAGGTGTGGCATCCCAAGCTCAAGGCGGCGACGAAGCCGGTCACGGTCGCCGGCAGCACCGACGTCGGCTTCGAGATCGCGAGGTAAGAGGCCGTGGCCGAGGCCAGCCGCGAGTGGCTCGAGCGGAACTTCCCCTGCAAGTGGGCGTGTCCCGTGCACACGGAGGCGGGCAAGTACGTCGCACTGATCGCCGAGGGGAGGTTCCGCGAGGCGTACGCGGTCGCGCGCCGGCCCAACCCCCTCGCCTCGATCTGCGGCCGGATCTGTGCCGCGCCGTGCGAAACCGTCTGCCGCCGCGGCGAGCTCGACGCGCCGATCGCGATCCGCGCGCTCAAGCGGTTCGTGACCGAGAAGTTCGGCGTCGAGAGCATGATGGACTTCTCCGTCCTCTCCGAGATCTACGGCAGGAGAACGGACCGCCACTCGGAGCGGGTCGCGGTGATCGGCTCGGGTCCGGCGGGGCTGGCCTGCGCGCACGACCTCGCGCTCCGGGGATACCCCGTCACGATCTTCGAGGGGGCCCCGGTCGCCGGCGGGATGCTGCGCCTCGGCGTCCCCGAATACCGGCTCCCGCGCGCGCTGATCCAGCTCGAGATCCACGCCATCCTCTCGCTCGGGGTCGAGCTGCGGGTTGACGCGCGCCTCGGCAGGGACTTCACGCTCCGCGATCTGCGCCAGCAGGGGTACGCGGCCGTGTTCCTCGCAGTAGGGGCGATGCGCGGCCGCGAGCTGGCGGTGGAAGGGATGGATCTGGACGGCGTGCTCAAAGGGGTCGACTACCTCCTCAACGTCAACCTCGGCTATCGGGTGGAGATGGGGAGCCGCATCGTCGTCATCGGAGGCGGCAACGTCGCCCTCGACGTCGCACGCACCGCGGCGCGCGGCGGCGAGCAGGAGAACCTCCAGCGCAACCTTTCGGTCGTCCAGGCGCTCGACGTCGCCCGGAGCGCCATCCGGTTCGGGGCGCGCGAGGTCACCGTCTGCTGTCTCGAATCGGAGCGCGAGATGCCCGCCGCTCGCGAAGAGATCGAGGAGGCGAAGCGGGAAGGCATCACGTTCCTCCATCGCGTCGGCCCGAAGCGGCTCGTCGGTGAGCACGCGCGCGTGACCGGAGTCGAGCTCCTCACCGTGTCGCGGGTCTTCGACGAGCGCGGACGTTTCTCGCCCCGCTTCGTCGACGGCTCGGAGTCGATCCTGCCGGCCGACACCGTCGTCGTCGCGATCGGGCAGACGGGCGACCTCAGCTTCCTCAACGAGGAGGACGGCGTCGCGACGAGCCAGGGGAGGATCGTCGTCGACCCGGACACCCTGGCGACCACCGCCGCGGGAATCTACGCCGGCGGCGACGCCGCGTTCGGCCCGAGGATCGCGATCACCGCGGTGGCCAACGGAAAGCGCGCCGCCCGATCGATCGACGAATTTCTCCGCGGGCGCTCCCTGCCCGACGAGGACCCGGTCGTGGAGATCGACGTGGAATCGCGCTACCGCCGCACGCTCGACTACGAGTCGATCCCGCGGCAGTCCCCCCCGACGAGGCCGATCGATCGCCGCATCGGGATCGCGGAGGTCGAGGAGTGCTTCAGCGAGCCGGCGGCCAGACGCGAAGCCACGCGGTGCCTCCACTGCTGGACCAACACGATCTTCGATCAGAGCGAGGCCGAAGGCACCGAATGCATCCTGTGCGGTGGCTGCCAGGACGTTTGTCCCGAGAGCTGCATCGAGATCCGCACCGCGGCATCGATCCGCTCGGCGCCGGCGGGATCGCGGATGCTCGCTCCGGTCTTCGTCGCCGGCGAGCCGTGGGGCTCGATCATCCTCAAGGACGAGGAGACGTGCATCCGCTGCGGCCTCTGCGCGCGGCGATGTCCCGCCGGCACGATCACGATGCAGAGCTTCGCGACCAAGGAGCCCGACCATGTCGTCGCGTGAGAGCCGGGGGATGAAGCGCAGAGACTTCCTGACGATGGCGGGCGTCGGCGCCTGCGCGTGCGCGGCCGCGGGAGCGGGCGTCGTCACGCTCGACTTTCTCCAGCCGAAGGTGCTGTTCGAGCCGCCGACCCGCTTCGTCGCCGGAACCGCCCTCGAGTTCCCGGAGGGCACCGTCCGGTTCGACCGCGAGCATCGCGCCTACGTCATCGGCGCTTCGGGCGGCGTCTACGCGATGACCGCGGTCTGCACGCACCTGGGTTGCATCACGCGCTTCCTCTCCGACGAGAACGTCATCGCGTGCCCCTGCCACGGGAGCCGCTTCGACCTCGAAGGCAACGTCGTGCACGGGCCGGCGCCGCGCCCCTTGCCCTGGATCGAGATCAAGCCCGACGGTGCGGGCAACCTCGTCGTCGACACGGCGTCGTTGGTCCCCGCCGGGACGATCGTGCGCGTATGAAAGCGCCGACGGCCTCCGGCGTCTCGGCCTGGATCCGGGACACGAGCGTCTACCGCTCGATCGTGCGGCACGGAGTCGCGGACACGAACTTGAATCGGGCGCTCGTGGTCATGGAGAACCTCTTCCTCCACGTGCATCCGATCAAGGTGCGGGCCAAGACGCTCCTGACGAAGCACACGTACTGGCTCGGCGGCATCACGCTCGCATGCACCGCGATCCTTTACGCGACCGGCATCCTGCTGATGTTCTACTACCACCCTTCCGTCCCGCAGGCCTATCGCGACATGAAGGAGCTGCAGTTCGTCGTCGACGACGGTCTCTTCCTGCGCAATCTGCATCGGTGGGGCGCCCACCTCATGGTCTTCGCGGCGTTCGCGCACATGCTGCGCGTCTTCTATCACCGCGCCTACCGCCCGCCCCGTCAGTTCAACTGGGTCGTCGGCGTCGTCCTCCTTCTCGCCACGCTGTTGCTGTCGTACACGGGCTACCTTCTGCCGTGGGACCAGCTCGCGTTTTGGGGGGTCTCGGTCGGAACGAACATGGTGCGCGCGGCGCCCTGGATCGGCGAGCCGTTCCGGTTCCTGCTCCTCGGCGGGCACGTCGTCTCGGAGAACGCGCTGCTCCGCTTCTACGTCCTCCACTGCGTCGTGCTTCCCGTGACCCTCATCCTCCTGGTCTCGGTCCACATCTGGCGCGTGCGGAAGGACGGGGGCGTCCAGGGCCCCCCCGAGCCCAGCGCCCCGCTGCGTGAGGAAGAACTTCCGTGAGCGATCTCCCGCCCATCGTCATCGAGGAATCGAACGATCCCCTCGCCGTGCCGCGACGCGTCGCCCTCGTCCGTCCCGACATCAGGCCCACGGTGAGGAAGGAAGACGAGAGGTTCGTCATGACGTTTCCGCACCTCGTCGTGCGGGAGATCATCCTCGTCCAAGCCGTCACGATCGTGCTCGCGATCGCGGCCCTCCTGTTCGACGCCCCCCTCCAGGGAATCGCCAACCCGACGGAGACGCCGAATCCCGCGAAGGCTCCCTGGTATTTCCTAGGCCTCCAGGAGCTGCTCCACTACTTCCCGCCCGTCGTCGCCGGCGTGCTCCTTCCGGGACTCGTCGTCGTGGCGCTCGTCGTCATCCCCTACGCCCGGGTCAATCTCGCGGCCCGCCCGTTGTGGGAGGACCGCCGGCCGCGCCGGATCGCGGGCATTCTCGTCACGCTCCTCGCCGTGACGGCCTTCGCCGTCCTCTTCGACTGCTGGCCGGTGGCCGCCGCGACGGTCGTCGTCGGTGCGCTCGTGCTGGCGGCCCGGGGAGGCGAGCGCGCCGGGGCGATCCGGAGCGCCCTGGCCCACGTCACGCTGCCGGAGTGGATCATGACGTGGTTCGTCGTCGTGGCGAGCGTCTTGACGGTCATCGGCACCTTCTTCCGCGGCCCGGGCTGGTCGTTCGTTTGGCCCTGGGCCTCCTTCCGCTCGTGGTGAAAGGACGACCGTGAGCCTGAGACGGACCTTCGCGGCGACGAGCTTCCTCTTCCTCGCGGTGCTCGCGATCTCTCCCGCGAAGAACGCCTTCCGGCCGCACCGCGCCTATCAGAAAGAGTTCCGCTCGCTCGGCGTTGCGCGTGCGCGCAGCCTCAAGGAGGCCCAGCGGTACGAGACGATGCCGATCGCGATCCGCCAGATCTGGCTCCAGCACCTCGACGACCGTGTGGACCGCTGTCCGACCTGCCATCTCGGCGCCGCCGACGCGGCGATGGCCGGGGCGCCGGAGCCGTACCGCCTCCATCCGGCGACCGCGCACACGCCGATGGAGTTCGATCGGTTCGGGTGCACCACCTGTCACGGCGGCCAAGGTCAAGCCACGAGCCGCGCCGAGGCGCATGGCACCGCGGAAGACGCGGGCCCGCCGATGCTCCCGATGGAGAACCTCGAGGCCGGATGCGGGCGCTGCCATGCCGGCGAGTCGATTGCAGGGGCGCCGGTCCTCTCCCGCGGCCGCGCCGTGATGACGCGCTACGGCTGCTACGCCTGCCATCTCGTCCGCGACCACGAGACCTTCCGCTCCGAGGCGCCCCCGCTGAGGACGATCGCGCTCAAGACCGGAGCCCCGTGGCTCCGCCTGTGGCTCAAGAATCCGAAGGCGGTCGATCCCAACACGACGATGCCGCGGTTCGATCTCTCGGACGACGACATCGAGGAGCTGTCGCACGCGCTCTTCGCGAGGACCCCTTCGCCCGCCCTCGCCGCCGCCATCGCATCCGCCGAGCGCGAGCCGGCGGGAGTCCCCGCTTCCGGGAAGAAGCTCTTCGCGGAGGCGCGTTGCATCAGCTGCCACACCGTCGAGGGCAAGGGACACGGGACCGCTCCCGAGCTGTCCAAGGTGGCGACTTCGGCGACGCGAGGCTGGCTCCTGGCCTTCCTGCGCGATCCGCACGCGTTCAACCCCCGCACGCGTATGCCGCAGTACGGCTTCTCGGAATCCGAGTCGCGCGACGTCGTCGCGTACCTCGAAGACGAGCTGCGCGATTTCGACGCGCCCAAGGACATCCTCGAGCCACTCCACGTCAACCTCACCCTCGCCGAGAAGGGCGAGAAGACGTTTCGCATGCGGGGCTGCGTCGCCTGCCATCCGGCGGAGAACGCGCAGGCGGCCGAACGGTTCGGCCCCGACCTCAACGGGATCGGCGACAAGAAGGCGACGTCGCTCGATTTCGGGAAGCGAGACGACCTTCCTCGCACCGCACCGGCGTGGCTGGCGGCAAAGCTCGAGCAGCCGCATTCGTTCGCGCCGGGCCTCAAGATGCCGACGTTCGAGTTACCCGCCGACGACGTGCAGGCCGCCGTCACCGCACTCCTCTCGCTGGGCGCTCAGCCGGTCCCCGAGGCGTATCGCACGGAGGCGCACGGGACGCCGTCGCTCGTTCCCGGCGGCGACGTCGGGCGGCTCGTCGACCGCTACCGCTGCCTGTCGTGTCACATGATCGGTAACGCAGGCGGCGACATCTCGACGGCGCCGCTGACGTTCGAGGGGAGCAAGGTCCGCCGTGCCTGGCTCGTCGACTATCTCCTCGTCTCCTATTCGATTCGCCCGATCCTCGAGGAGAGGATGCCGATCTTCCGGATGCCGCGGGCAGACGCGGAGCTCCTGGCCGGTGCGATCACCAGCCTCTATGTCGATCCCCGCATCCCGCAGGACCCGTTCGCCGGGCGACCCGCGTCCGACGCGGACGCCGGAGAGGGACAGCGCTTGTACACGACCCTCGGGTGCCGCGCCTGCCACATCATCGGCCCGACCGGCGGCTACGTCGGCCCACCGCTGACCGACACGCAGACGCGGCTCCAGCCCGGCTGGGTGTTCACGTGGCTCAAGGGTCCACAGAAGTGGCGCGCCGACGTGCGCTGCCCCGACTATGGGCTCACCGACACAGACGCGCTGAGATTGACGGCCTATCTCGAGACGCTGAAAGCACCGGCCGCCGACGCGACGGGTGCCAAACGATGAGCGCGCGGAGCCTCGTCATCGCGTTCGTGGCTCTCGGTCTCGTCGCCTGTGCGCGCAAGAGCGCGCCTCCGAAGCCCGCGGATGCCGCCGCGGCGGTGCCGCCGAGCTATGAGATGCGACTGGGACGGGACACCTACGTCCACTACTGCGCGACCTGCCACGGCGACGCCGGCGCGGGAGACGGGTTCAACGCTTACAACCTGGACCCGCATCCCCGCGACCTCTCCGACGCTGCGGTTCAGAAGAAGACCGATGCGCAGATCGCCGATGCGATCAGCCGTGGGGGCAGCGGTGTCGGGCTGTCGAGCCTCATGCCTCCGTGGGCCCACACGCTCTCCGATCGCCAAGTTGCCGAGGTGGTGCTCTACGTGCGTAGCTTGAAAAAGAGTCGGTAGCGGAAACGGGACCGCCGCCGAGGCCTAGCCGTCTCTGTCGAGGAGGTCGGTGCCGACGGATCGAGCCCGTCGGTCCACCGTCCCGGCGTACCTTCATGACCGTATGAACGCCTTGAAAGAAGGTCGCGCTTCCCGCACCGCGTCGCGCGTCGCCTTCCGCCGCGCCGCTCACCAAGTCCTCGACGCGCCGCTCGTCTTCTCGGATCCACTGGCGCTGCGCATCCTGAGCCGGGACGCCGTCGACGCGCTGCGACAGCATCCTCATCGAGTCGGAAATGGCCGCTACGACAAGATGATGCGCGCGTTCCTCGTCGTGAGGAGCCGGATCGCAGACGACGTGATCACGGCTCAGATCGCGAAGGGCGTGCGCCAGGTCGTGATCCTGGGAGCAGGGCTCGATACCTTCGCGTATCGTCATGGCATCGCGGACGTGCGTGTCTTCGAGATCGATCATCCTGCCACGCAGGCCTGGAAGCGCCGGCGGCTCGCCGACGCCGGCATCGCGATCCCTGAAACGCTGACGTTCGTTCCGGTCGACTTCGCAGAACGGAACCTGCGCGACGCGCTCAGCTCGTCGGGAGTGGACTTCGGCGCCGCGACGGTGTTTTCGTGGCTCGGCGTGTCGATGTACCTCGAGGCCGCCGCGGTATGGACGACGCTCTGTGACGTCGCAGCCGCGACGGCCCCCGGTGGCGGCGTGGTGTTCGATTACGTCGTGCCCGCCCCGCAGCTCGACTGGCGATCGCGGATCGGGCTCTGGCTGCTCGAGCGACGTGTGAGGAGGGCCGGCGAGCCGTTCCGGAGCTTCCTCGATCCCGGCGCTCTGACCCGCGGGATGCACGAGCTCGGATTCTCGACCATCGAGGACCTCGACGGCGCCGCGCTCAACGCACGTTACTTCGCACGTCGGGCCGACGGGCTGCGGGTCGGCTCCGCAGGGCATGTGATGGTGGCATTGAGGTGAATCTCGCCCTCCGCTGGCGCGCTTCCCTGCATCACGCGCCCGTACTTCGGAGTGACACTCTCTGGCCTTGACCGCTCCGCGCCGGCACCTACCTTCTGCCGAGTATGCGTAACGCCCCAAGAGCTAGGGAGGATCGTGCAATGAAGAAGACCGTTGCGTTCAGTCTGTTCAGCGCGCTCGTTCTCGCGCTTCCGGCGAGCGCGGAGATCGGTCAAGGAACCGGTGAGATCGGAGCCGGCGTCGGCTACACCAGCATGGATTCGAACAAGTCCGTCAGCAACACGAACGACAGCGGAACGGCCATCGGCGTCCGAGGCGGCTACAACTTCACGAAGCTGTTCGAGCTCGAAGGTCAGATCTCGGACACTTCCGCATCGGACTCGGGTGTGGATCTCGGACTGAACACCTACATGGTCAACGCGGTGTTCAACTTCCATCCCAAGGACTCCATCGAGCCCTACGTCCTCGGCGGCGTCGGGTATGCCAGCCTGTCGGCCAGCAGCTCGCTCGGCAGCGTCAGCGACAGCTCGAATGCGTTTCAGGTGGCCGTCGGCAGCCGTTTCTTCTTCGGCCAGAAGAAGCAGGCGGGGGTCCGCGTCGAGCTTGCGAGTCTCAATGAGAAGACGTTCAACGAGAGCTCGACTCACAACGATCTGAACGTCGGCTTCATCTGGATGTTCGGCCGGTAGCTCCAGGCGACCGGAATGTTGAATTCCCTGCGGCGCCTGGGCCGGCTCTCTCAGGAGCCGGCCCTGGCGCCGTTTTCGTTCCCATCCATCAGTAGTGAAACCGCTGCACCTGCACCCCTCCCGGCCCGTACGTCCACCCGGTCCGCGTCGCGGGATCGAGCTGGATCCCACGCTCGTTGCCGACGAAGCCGTTGTTGCCGAACAGCTGCGCCAGGTAGTTGAACGTCGGCAGGATGCTGATCGGGCTGCCCGAGCTGGAATTGAACACCCCGATCGCGCTCATCGCGTTGTTGTCGACCAGATAGCTGTCCTGCGCGACGAAGCCGGCGATGAAGAGGCCGTTCCTCGTATCGACGACCGGAAAGAGCGGCGAGCGCGGGCCGAGCCCGGCGAGCGGCGAGGTGTGCAGCGATCCCTGGTCGAACGTCTGGAGCTGTGCCGGAGGGAACAGCCGCGGGAACGCGAACATCGGCCCGATCGTCAGATAGCCACGCCGGCCCGCATTGTCCGCCGCGAGGCCCGAGACGCAGTTCTGGACCGTCGCGACCGGCGACGCCGACTTCTGGTCGAGATCGACCGCCCCGGCGAACGTGTCGAAGAACATGCACAGATCGCCCCAGACCATCGAGGCCAGGAGGGCGTGGCCGGACGCCGCGTCGACGTCGAGTGTGGTGAACGTCCCGCGGTCGTCGGTGCCGGCGTCGGCGAAGATGGCCGCGTCGAGCGTTCCCGTGTCGGTGTGGAACGGGAGGACGTTGTCGGAAAAGTCGTTGCCGCTCCACGCGAGGAGCGCCGCGCGATGCCGGCTCGAGTCGACGCGTCCTCCGATGATCGAGAAATCGGTGCCGGCATCGACGGGGACGCTCGCCAGCTTGTTCCCGGTCAGCGAGTCGAACGACTCGACGTTCTGCAGCGTGCCGAACCAGTCGTACCGGATCGTCACGGTGCGGTGCAGCGACGTGTCGCTGCCGAACATGTAATAGATGGACTGGCCCGAGGGATCGTCGGCGATCGGAGCGCCGTAAAGACCTTGCCCCTGGTCGTACCGCAGGAGCGCGCTGTCGGCGAGGTTGCCGAAGGCATCGAACCCGGCGGTCGCGACGATCGATCCGCCTCCCGGCACGACGTCGAAGTCGTTGATCGTCGCGCCGCCTGGCGTCAGACCGTCGTCGAACTCGAGGCCGGAGACCGCGGACGCTGATCCGACGACGGCACCCTTGGCCCCGGTCGCCAGGATCCGCGCGGAGTACATGAGGGAAGACGGCAAGCCGAGCGCCGCCGCGTCGAGGGTCGTCGTTCCGGACACACCGGGCAGCGGCCGCCAGAGTGTCGAGCCCGCGTCGACGCCGTCGTTGTCCCGGCGGTCGCCGTTCTGGTTGGTGAAGGTGTTGATCGACCCGTAGAGCGTCTGCCCCGGGGCCGAGATCTCCAGTACCGCACCCGTCGCCCCGGCGATCTTGCTCGCATCCCACTGCACGGAGAACTGCGGCGCTGCGCGTGAGACCGTCGCGTTGTAGGTAGGCGTGCCTCCTGCAACCGTCAGGATGGGAGCCGGCGGGCGCGCATCGCCCGACGCGGCCACGACGCGGATCGGGACGAACCAGCCGTAGACCCCTTCCACCGAGTCTTGCTGAATGCCGATGCCGTAGAGCCCCGCACCCCCGGTGAACGCATCGGCGGGCACCGTCACTTGCGTGTCGCTGGCGCTGATCGGGATGATCCGCTCGTTGCGGAACAGGGGCGCGGCCGCCGGGCTCCAGTGATCGACCGACGAGACGATGAGCCGCGGCTTGTTCACCTGACGGACGTGGGTCAGGTCGTACGTCACCTTGAACGGCTTCCCTGCGGTCGCCACGGCGGGCCCGACCGGCGGCAACGCATCGGAGTAGGTTCCGTCGGTCGGTCCGAAGGTGAGGGTCACGCCACGCGAAGCGGCTACGTTCTGGCCGCTGCGGATCTGGAAGTTGACCGGCACGTTCCGCGGATTCGTGGAGACGACGGGGAGCCCTGCCGCCGCGAGGATCTGCGACGGGACGAGCCGGAAGGACGGGCTCGTGCTCTTGAACGTCTGCTGCCCGATCGTCAGCACGTAGGTCGGGTTCGAGACCGCGCCTCTGGCGACGACGTCCGCCGCGATCGTGATCGGACCGGTCAGGTTCTGGCCCGACGGTGGCTCGAAGTCCATCGGCGGGCCGGCCAGATCGATGGCGCCCGGATCGGTCGCCTCGGTGAACGTGGCGCCGAGATCGCTGAGCGCCTGCCGGTGCGCGACGGACAGCCGCACGATCGACGCCGCGGCGTCGGCGCCGAGGATCGACTCGACGGCGGCGGTGACGTCGATCTGGCTGCCGACGGAGATCGGGACCACCGACTGCGGCGGGTTCGGCAAGCTCTTCCCCGTCCGCGCGAGAACGTCGCGGACCTGCGCGGGCGTCAATGGCCGGCCGGCGAGCCGCGCGCTCTGGATGGCGACGGCCGCCGCCGCGGCGACCATCGGCGTCGAGGCCGACGTTCCACCGTTGAGGACGGGGATCACGGCGCTCGGGGGACAATCGATCCCGTCGCAGGAGTGCACGAACGCGGGGATGTTGTCGCTGGCGGCGGCGAGGTTCACGCGCGTTCCGAAGCCGCTCGAAAACCCGGTCGAGCCGTTGTAGCGGGTCGCGGGAAACTGTCCGGCCCCGCTGAAGATGTCGTCGAGCGTCGAGCCGCCGACGTCCAAGCTTCCGCTGTCGTCGAGACGCGAGGGGGCGGTCGACGCCGCGATCTGATCGACCGACGTCGGACTCGATCCCGCGGTCGGGAGATCGGTCGGGGCGCTGCCGCCGTCGGGACCGATGGCGGCGGGCGTGAACGCACGGGTGCCGTCGTTCGCGGAGATGCAGACCACGATCCCGAGGTCATTCACGATCGATCGCACCGCCGCGCGGACGACCGGATCGTCCTCGAGGTAGCGGGCCGGGAACCCGGTGGTATCGAAGCCGAAGCCGAGGCTGGCGGTGATCACGTCGGGCCGCGGCTGCTGGTGGGCGGCGGCGACGATCGCCGAGAGGATGTTCGCGATCGTCGGCTCTTCGGGAACGATCAAGCGGTACTGGGCGCCGGGCGCGATGCCGAGCAGGTCGGTCAGCCCGCTGCCCGTCGCCTCAGGACGTTGCCGGTCGTGCGGAAGCGGAGCCATCACGGCGAAATCGAGCAGCACTTCGCTCAGGAACGGGTCGACGAATTCCACCTGCGCCACGGGGTCGAGCGTTCCGTCGAGCGCCGCGCCCCACGCCGGGATGAGCGGCATCGAGGGAATGTCCAGGTAGCGCTGCCCTCCGGTCACGACGGTCGTCGGCCCGAAGTTCTGGACGTAGAAGTCCCCCGCGTCCGCCATCGACTGGTCGGTGAGATCGCCGATCGAGACGTTCGTGACGATCACGCCGTCGCCGGGGAGCGCGCCGTAGCGGCGGCCGAGGATGTCGAACGCGCCGACCGCGTTCACGCCGCCCGCATTGAGGTGCGCCTGGAACGACGACGCGAGACCGTAGTTCACGGGAACGGTCGCCGCGCGCGGCGCGGCGAACGTCTCCGGCGGAGCGCTCGTGGAGCGAGCGCGGTCCGCGACCCACGCAGGGATCGTGTGCGGCTCGAGCGCCATCGACGAGACGATCCAGTTCGGACCGGCGTACGCGATCCCGGGCGCACCGCGCAGCTTCTCGGCGGCGGCCTGGGGATCCGCCGCGGTCGTGCGCACGACGAAGAACCGGGAGAGATCGAGGCTCGGGCTCGCGCTCGTCTTCGTGGAATTCCCGGCGACGAGCGGCCGCGCGGAGATCGCGCCCACGCCGCGGAGGGCGTCATCGGCGGCAGGGTCGCCGGTGAGAGCGTCCACCTTGCCGGTCGCCGGATGCTCGAGCGCGACGAGCAGCTCGCCCGGCACGAACCGGCCGCGCTCCGGCAGCGAAGCGCGCTTGACGATCGATCGCGCGTCGGGCCCGAAGCCGCCCATCGCCGACCGGCCCGCCGGCCGCATCATCGTGATGGGATGCATCCGCCCGTTCGCGTCGGTGCGCGCGCCGAAGCCGTCGGCGCCCAGCGTCACGGTCGAGCCGTCGTAGAGACGGAAGGTGTCCCCGGTCGTCGCCGCGACGCCTCCGGCGCGACGGGCGACCGCCTTTTGCGCCGGGCCGCTCGGCACCGCCGCCGGTGCGGGTGCCGACGTGAGCACGAGGCCCGAGATCATAGCCAGCGAGAACACGACGCGCGGCGAGCACGTTGCCATGGGACGCCCCCTTGAGTCTTCGAATCGACCTTGCGCCAATGATTACGCGCCACATGACCCGCGCGTTTCCTCAAGACTGTACGCCGGTCGCCCGCCCTCGGCCATGAGCGAACGGGACTGGGGTAGGATCTCGCGGTCCGTCATGGACGGGAGGAAACGATGACCTATCGGATTGTGGCTTTCTCCGCGCTCGCCGCCGTTGCCGCCGCGGGGGGGCTCCATGCCGCCGACGCGAAGCACACCGGCGCGTTCGAGCAGCTCGTCTCGGTCACGGCGAAGGTGGAGGCGATCGACCCGGCCAAGCGTGAGGTGACCCTGAAGGGGCCTCTCGGCAACGTCGAGACGGTCGTCGTCGACGACAGCGTGAAGCGTCTCGACGAGATCAAAGTCGGCGACGAGGTGACGGCGAAGTACTACATCGGCATCGCCGCCGAGCTGCGTGCGCCGACGGACGCGGAGAAGGCGCAGCCGTACGTCGTGATGAACGACACCGCGAAGACGCCGAAGGGCGAAGCGCCCGGCGCCGGCGTCGCGCGGACCGTGCGCGTGGTCGCGACCATCGAGGGATTGGATCGTCCTTCGCAGACGGTCACTCTCAGAGGACCCAAGGGGAGGTACCTCACCGTCCGCGTCCAGGATCCGGCCGTTCTCTTGAAGCCGCACATCGGAGACACGGTCATCGTGACCGCCGCCGAGGCTCTGGCCGTCTCCGTCGAGAAGGTTCCGCCCTCCAAGTAATGCCGGCCACCCTTTTCCTCGCCGCGGCCCTGTCCGTTCCGACGCCCAAGGCGGACGACGTCCGAGCCATCGACGAATCGCTCGTCGCGTGCGGCACGCGCCACACGATCTCGAGCTCGTCGGACCCCAAGCGCGGCATCGGCTGCGCGCGGGACAAGATCGCCGCGTACTTCAAGGAGTCGGCCAAGGTGGATCCCGACGCGAAAGTCGTCGTCGACCACTTCGAGACCTCGGGCGAGCGAACGGGAGGGAAGACGATCGGTCTCGACAACGTCTACCTCGTCCTTCCGGGCCACGATCCCTCTCTCAGGTCGACGGTGTTCGTGGTCTCGGGGCACTACGACTCGCGCTGCACCGACGTCATGGACGCGGCCTGCGATGCTCCCGGTGCGGACGACGACGGGTCCGGCACGACGGTCGCGATGGAGGCGGGGCGCCTCCTCGCTGGACGTCCGCGCCGCGCGACGCTCGTCCTCGCCGCGCTCGCGGGCGAGGAGCAGGGGCTCTTCGGCGGGAAGCGTCTCTTCGAGTGGGTGAAGACCGAGGGGTACACGGTCGGCGGAGTCTTGAACAACGACATCGTCGGCGCGATCAACGGTGCCTCGGACAAACGGATGCGGCTCTACTGCGGCGACGACGACAAGGCGCCCGCGCGGCAGCTCGGGGTCTGGCTCGACGAGTTTGCGGGTCGCGACCTCATCCGGCTCATCTTCCGGAAGGACCGCTTCGGACGTGGGGGCGACCACCTGCCCTTTCTCGAGGGCGGCTTTCCGGCGGTGCGCTTCACCGAGCCGCGCGAAGACTACCGGCACGAGCACCAGAATCTTCGCGTCGAGGGCGGCGTCACGTACGGCGACAATCTCGAGTTCGTCGACTTCAAGTTCGTCGCCAGGGTCGCGCACGTGAACGCCGAATCGGCGCTGCGCCTCGCGAACGCGCCCGCGCCGCCGACCTCGGCCTACGCGACGGGGATCGTCAAGCAGGATTCGACCGTGACGTTCGAAGCACCGGACGACGCGCAGAGAGCGTCGTTCGAGGTCCTCTCGCGGGCGACGACCGACTTCCGGTGGACGGTGGTGAGCACGGTCGCGGCCGCCGGACCCGTGACGATCCCGGCCCGCACGATCGACGACGTTGAGTTCGCGGTCCGCTCGGTCGGAAAGAACGGCGAGCGCTCCATTGCGATGCCGGCTGCGGCGCGCAGCAAACCTTAGGTTCGTCAGAGTAGGCGCATGACCGAGCCGTCGATCGGCACCGCGCGCTCGACGTGGAGTCCTCTGACGCATCGCGTCTTCCGGGCGCTCTGGATCGCCTCGACCGCTTCGCACGTCAGCTCGTACATGTCGGACGTGGCCCAGGGGTGGCTGATGTCGTCGCTCACCCCGTCCCCGCTCGTCGTGTCCCTCCTGGTCACCGCCGAGAGCTTGCCGTTCTTCATGCTCGGCCTTCCCGCCGGCGCTCTCGCGGACATCGTCGATCGCCGCAGGCTGCTCATGGTCACGCAGCTGGCGATGGCACTCGTGATGGGCGGGCTGGCCGTCGCGACGGTGCTCGGCGCCGCGTCGCCCTGGATGATGCTGGGGTTCGCGTTCGCGCTCGGCATCGCGACGGCGTTCAACGATCCGACCTGGTACGCGGTCGTCCCCGAGATCCTCCCCAAGGAGGAGCTCGAGGCCGGCGTCACGGTGAGCGGCGTCGGCGTCAACATCGCGCGAACGCTCGGACCCGCGCTCGGCGGGTTCGTGGTGGCCGCCTTCGGCCCGGGCGGCGTCTTCGCCCTCGACGCCCTCTCGTTCTTCGGCGTCGTGGGAGTGATCCTCGCATGGCGGCGCGAGCGGTCTCGATCGCTGCTCCCGGCGGAGCGCATGCTCGGCGCCATCCGTGCGGGGCTGCGGTTCGCGCGCTACTCGGATGCGCTGCGCCGCGTGCTCTTCGCCACGTTCCTGTTCATGGCGTGCGGCGGCGGCATCATGGGATTGATGCCGGTCCTGGGGCGCGAGACGGGACACGGCGCGATCGGATTCGGATCCCTGCTCGGCTCGCTCGGCGTCGGGGCCGTGGCCGGCGCCGCATTGCTGCCGCGGGTACGATCGCGCACCTCGTTCGCGACGCTCGTCGCCGCGGGATCCGTGACGTTCGCGGGCGTCGCCTTCACGGCCTCGATGTCCCGCACGCTCGCCGTCCTCTGCCCCGTCATGCTCCTCGGCGGTGTCGCCTGGATCTCGGTGCTCTCGACCCTCATCCTCGGAGCCCAACAAGCGGCGCCACCGTGGGTCAGAGCGCGCGCGCTCGCCGTGTACCTGATCGTGTTTCAAGCCGGGATCGCCGGAGGAAGCGCGCTGTGGGGCTTCGTCGCGTCGCGTCGCGGATTGAGCGCCGCGTACATCGGCATCGCCGCCGGACTTCTCCTCGGCGCGGCGGCCGCGGTCCGGCTCCGGGGCATCGCGGGAGCGGCGATCGACTTCACGCCGGCGCGGCACTGGGCCGACCCCGTCGTGGCCGGGGACCCTTCGCTCGAGGGGGGACCGGTCATGGTCCAGGTGGAGTACGTCGTCGATGCGTCGCGCACGGACGAATTCCGGTCGATCGTGGCCGAGCTCGGCCGGAGCCGGAGGCGCGACGGCGCGATCGAATGGTGGTTGTTCCAGGACACGGCAGAGCCGTCGCGCTTCGTCGAGACCTGGATCGAGGAGACCTGGGCAGATCACCTTCGCAGTCACGAACGCGTGTCGGTCGCCCACCAGGCAGTCGAGCAGCGGGTCCGCGACCTGACCCGCGGCGGATCGGCGATCACGACGCGGCACTTCATCACGCCCGAGTCGCCGCGATCGGCAGCGGCAGCGGTGCGCGCCGTCGAGCAGCGAACCGGATGCTGAGGGCGGGTTAGATCCGCGATTTTTGGCGAAGTCGGGAACCAAGAGCCGCCGTTTTCCCGGGTTACGAATCTCGATATCGAACCGGCGCTCGATGCACCGTACATGCTTCCGAGAGAGGCCTGTGCGTGCGGGAGCTCAGCGACAAGCAAGTCCGAGAGTTCTTCGAAGACGGATTCGTCGTCGTGCCCCAGGTGTTCTCGGCGCGGGAAGTGGCGTACATGCAGAGCGCGTTCGATCGCCTCGAACGCCTGGCGCAGCAGCTCGCGGCGCCCACGATGCTTCGCGGCTCGCAATTCGTCGTCGAGCGAACCTCAGGGGACGTGCCGCGCGTTCGCATTCACCGGATCGTCTGGTGTGGCGCGGCCGCGCCCGTGCTCTCGTATTTCGGGTGCGACCAACGTCTCGTCCACTTCGCCGCCCAGCTGCTCGGGTCGAGCACCATGAGCCAGCTCATCAACCAGGCGCACTTCAAGCTTCCGGGCGATGGAGTCTCGTTCCCCTGGCATCAGGACAGCACCCACCGCCGGTACGGCCAGGCCGAGTGGTGCGATGTGAACGGCCGCGGCAGCTACGTTCAGATCGCGACGGCGCTCGATGACGTCACGGCGGAGAGCGGCCCGATCGAGTTCATCCGTGGCAGCGGCCGCCTGGGCCACCTCGGCCTCACGGACGGCGCACTTCCGTCGACCGTCGATCCGTCACAGGCGGTGGCGCCCACGCCGCGCGCGGGAGACGTGATCCTCTTCGGGCCGTACACGATCCACCGCAGCCTGCCCAATCGTTCGGCCCATCCGCGACGCACGTTCATCAACGGCTTCGCCTATCCGGGCGCCAACTCGCGGGTCTACCCCGGCGAAGGCGCGGGCCGGCTGCTGACCGTCGAAGGCGACGCCGCGTAAGCCTCAGATCGACAGCCCGGGATCTCCCTCGATCACGCGCTGCTCCAGGAGAGGCCGCTCGCCGGGGCGCCAAAGCTTTGCGACATGGGAGACGCGGTAGCGAAGCGGTCCGCCGTCGGGGCGGTCGCTGCGTGCGATCGGACGCGGGATGCAGACGAAATCGGTGCGCAGCTCCGCCGCGGTGAGACGAACGGTCGCATAGCCGTGACCGCCCAGGTCGACGAACGAGAGGTGCGGCGCATTGTCGGGGTTCGAGAGCGCTCGTGCCTTCGCGAGATCGCCGCTCTTGGCGTACTCCAGGCACGAGCGCACTCCGTGCAGCAGCAGCATGTTGATCGTCGGCGCCGGCTTGTCGGCGCCGGGGCGATCGGCCAGGAAGAGAGGCCGGAGCGGCTCGTCCTTCGGGAAATTGTGCTCGTTCGCCTCGACCCCGCCGGGGCTCGTGATCGACGCGCCGACGAACGAGAGACCGACCGGTACGAAGGGACGAGGCGGGAGCTCCTTGGCGGCATAACCCGCCCAGAAGCTGTGCTTATCGCCCGAGACGATCGCGAAGCCGGTGATGCGCTCGTCGTGGATGAGATCGTAGATCTCCCCCCGCTCGACGTAGGCGCCGCCGAAGTCGCCGCCGCCGAGGCTGGCGTAACCGGCGTCTTTGGGCCAGGGATGGGCGATGATCCCCTCGGGCAAGTTCTGCGGGTCGGCGCGCTCGTCAGGAGTGCCGATCGAGTTCCCCCAGATCTTCCACGTCGCGCGAGACCGCCTGAGGCGCTCCTTGAACCACGCCTTCTGCTCGGCCCCCAGGATGGTCTGCGGCGGAGCGTCCTTGCGCGGATTGGCGATGTGCACGTCACCGAACCGGATCTCGGCCGGCGGCTTGCCGCCGCCGTAGGTCCGGCCGGCATCCAGGATCTCTCCGGTCTCCTGCGGAAACATGTTCGGGAAGTCGACGGCGATCTTGCCCAGGTCCGGATGGGTTATCGGGTTTTCGCTGCGGTAGCTGTGCTGGTCGGTGATGAAGAGGTCGAGGTGGCGGCCGTAGCGGAACACGCGGTAGGCCGTCAGGCTACGGATGGCGATGAGGTTGTTCGGCTCGAGACCCAGTCCGTTATCGTCGAACTTCTCGATCGCGACGTTCTCGACCTTCGGCGGGTCGAACGTCTCGAGCGAGGGACCGCTCGGCTTGATGATGCGGGCCGGCAAGTATTCGAACCAGGCCTGATTCGCGGCGACCTTGACCGTCTGGCCGGGCCGCGGCTCGGGGCCGACCTGAACGAGGCCCTGCCGGCCCTGCCAGGAGAATTCGTGGTTGTCCCACATCGCCACGAACGGCCAGCGTGCCCGCGCGTCCTGCAGGTCGGGGTCGTGCAGGTACGCACGATAGATGGTGCGGTACCCTTCGACGTCGGTCGGGATATGGAAGTTGGACACCTTCTCGCCGTTCGGAATGCGAAAGATGTCGTAGATCTTGCGATCGTAGTACCCCTTCGGACGGTCCTCGGGATACCAGACGAGCTCGTAGATGAAATCGCCGAGGTGAAGCACGAAGCCGAGCTGGTCTTCCGGTGCGGCCCTCTCGTCCTCGAAGATCATCCGGCGATACGCACCCATCGAGCCCCAGGTGGGATTCTGGCAGCTGACGAACGCGAATTTCACCGGCCTCGTGTCGGAATCCTTGGGCGCCGTGATCGTCCGCCCGATCCGGCTGCCGAGCCCGTCTGCGTCGGTGAAACGATACCAATATTCGCGCGCAGGATGAAGGCCGCCGACGAGCACGCGGCAGGTCCAGTCGGAAGCGGCCGACACGATCGCGGGTGCCCGCGCGATGACGCGGCGGAAGGCCTGGTCCTCGGCGACCTCGACCGTGAGGGTCTGCGTGCCGCCACCCTCGAACGGTCGCCTGGTCCAGAGGATCACGCTGTCGAAGTCGGGGTCGCCCGACGCGACCCCTTCGGGATAGAGGTCGCGGCGCTCGTTCCAGCGCCATTGGGTCGCCAGCACGCGGCCGCCCCAGGCGACCGACGCGCCCATCGCCAGCGCGGCTTGATAAATGAACTCTCGGCGGCTGAGCTTCATGTTGTCCCTCGACTGTCACGGTGTACGAAAGTCGGGGAACAAAGTTCGACGCTTGGAAGAGTTCCAGCCGTTCCAAGTGCTACCGCGGTCGGGATTTCACCACGCGTAACCGAGCTTCAAGATGATGGCGTAGTTGTCGGCGTTCCCGTGGGCGTATTCGAGGCTGGCGAGGATGCGCTGCACCGGCTTGAGGATGAACTGAAACCCTCCGCCGTAGGACCCATAGAACCCTTCGCTGCTCGTCACGGCGACTTCGCCGCCGTACAGCCAGGCCCCACCCACGAACAGCGTCGCGCCCCACCGCGTCGCGATGTGAAATCGTTCCTCGGCCTCGATCGACGACATGTCCTTCGCGAGGTACTGGCCGAACTTGTATCCGCGGAGCTGCACGGTGGCCTGCGCGGCTCCGGGCGCGTCGACGGTGAACTGATTGAACTGCCGGACGGCCAAGACGTGGCCTTTGCCGTGCTGCCAGAACGCGCGCGTGTCAAGGCGATAGACGTCGAAGCTGTCGTCACCGCCGAGCCATTCGCGGTAGGCGACGTTGTTGAGGTTCGCGAACCAGCCGCGCGTCGGCATGTCCTGGTTGTCGCGTGAGTCGTGCATCATCACGGCGCCCACGCCCGCCGACTTGAAACCGACGACACCGAGCGTGTCGAGCGTCAGGTCGTCGGCCTCCGAGTCGCCGAACACCTGGTAGTTGGCAACTGACGCCTGCCCTCCGACGAACCAGTTGCCCGTGAACCTGTAAAGGTAACGCGTGCCGAACGCGAAGAGGTTGTCGTTCGTCTTGAGCGGTTGACCGGTGCCGAGGTAATCGTCGTAGTCGTTCTTGATGTCGCCGAACGCGAGGATCCCGATGACACGATGGTGATCCGCGCCGAACGACGCACGCGCGAAGGCGCTGGCGACGAGCGAATGCGTCGTCGTGTACTGAGCGGTCAGGCCGAACAGCGAGACGCGCGAGTCGGCGTCGAACTTGTGCAGATACGCCGCCAGGAACCCGCCCGTGGTGCCGAGCTTGGGGTTCGACGAGACGATCGGCACCGCGAGCCAAGGAGAACGCTTGGCCGGCGTTTCGGGAGGCGGCTTTGAATCCGCCGATTCGGAGGCGATGAGTCTCGAGCACGCCAGAAGGAGCCACACGCCCGCGAAGAGCCGGAAGAGACGCATGGCCGTGATTCTCGCGCGAGTCCCGCGCGATACCAATGGTTTTCGGAACCGCTATCGCACGCGGTAGAAGCACGTCGGCCCGTCGGGGGCCACCGGATCGTCGTACGTCGTCGACGTCACCCCCGGAGCGATCACCACGGCATCGGAGAAGTCGGGCTGCGACGCGCGCTCGACGTCGTAGGGCGGCTGCCCTCCCGTCCAGGTGAGCCGCAGAGTATCGGGGCTGACGAGCCACGACACGGTGAGAGCGATGCCGTCGTCGGAGCGGCCCCGAGCCTCGATCCGGTAGTTTCCCGCCGGTCCGGAATCTTCCTGCGCCATGAACTGCCCCAATGGGATCGCCGACAGGTTCGCCGGGTCGAGCGTCTCGAACGCGCCGACGTAGCCAAAGTACGACTGCTGCGAGTACGTCGGAGCCGTCGTGTCGAGCGGCGTGATGTAGACCGGAGCCGTCTTCGTATTCTGGAAGTAGATCGCCGCCACCAGGGTTCCGTGCACGAGCACGTGAGGCACGACGTACTGGTTGAGCGTGTCCGTGTTGCCGTTGGCGACCACGGCGTCCTGCGACCACAGCAGCGTCGCGTTCTGCGGCGAGCCGCCGTCGGGGTCTTCGTACAGCAAGATCTTCACCGGGGTGCCGTTCAACGCGCTGGGTCCGAAGACCCGCCCGTACGACGTGCGGATCAGGTCGATGTACTGTCCCGACGGGTCGACGGGAAAGGTGTTCATGTAGACCAGCGTCTCGTGCGGGTCGAGGCTCAGGACGACGTCCGCGTGGGTGTCGGCGATCACGTACTCGGCATCGGCGAGCGCGGTCATCGACCACCCGAGAATCAGGGTCGTGAAGAGTGTTGTTCGCATGGCGAAGGGATACGCGAAAACGAGCCCGCTGCGCGTGCCGTGGGACGAGACGTGAGCCGGGCGTGACGAGCCGTGATCGCCTTCGCTCGACCGGTTGGTATATTTCCCTCCAGGCATGATTGAGCGCGTCCTCGTAGCCGACGACGAGCCCCTCGCTCGCGAGCGCGTGCGTCAGCTCGTGTCCCGCGTAGCGCCCGGCGCCACGATCTGGGACGCCGGCGACGGCGACGACGCGATCGCCCTCATTCGGGCGCACGCGCCGCAGGTCGTGTTCCTCGATATCGAGATGCCGGGGCGCCGCGGCTTCGAGGTCGTGAACGTGATCGGGCCGGAGCGGATGCCCGCTACCGTCTTCGTGACCGCCTACGACGAGCACGCGCTCGCCGCATTCGATGCGGCCGCGCTCGACTATCTCCTCAAGCCGGTGGACGAGGCGCGCTTCCGCACGGCGTGGAGGAAGGTCGAGGATCGCATCGGGTCGCGCGAGATCCTGGGCGAAGCCGAGAGGTTGCGCGGCCTCCTCGCGTCTGCCGCCAAGAACTCACCCACCCTGGTGCTGAAGGACGCGGGCCGCTCGGTCGTCGTCCGGCTGGACGCCGTGCGATGGATCGAATCGTCGGGGAATCACGTCCTGTTCCACGCGGCGGAGGGACCGACGCGCATCCGCGGGACGCTCGCCTCGATCGAAGCACGGCTCGATCCCACGCGGTTCGCCCGCATTCACCGTCGTTATCTCGTCGCGCTCGATGCGTTGCGAGAAGTCCGCGCGTGGTCGGGCGGCGATCAGCTGGTCGTGCTCGACGGCGGAGCCAAGCTTCCGGTCAGCCGCAATCATCGCGACGAGCTCGAAGCGCGCCTACGGGAGCGGCGATGACGCGCTGGGCGCGCTTCGGCTTGATCTCGTTCTGGGCGGTGCCCGCCGCCGTCGCGACGCTCGGCATGCAGCTCGTGCCCTCCCGTGTCCGTCCCGACATGACCGCCGGCGAGATCCTCCTCATCCAGCTCGCGCTCTGGCTGCCGTGGGGGCTCTCGACGCTCCTGATCTTCGCCGTCGGCGATCGATTCCCCTTCGAGCGCGGCAAAGTCGGGCGGGCGCTCGCGGTCCACATCCCGTTGTGCGCGATCGTCGTCGTGCTGCAGATCCTCGCGATGACCGGCGTGGAGGTCGTCAGCGGCCTCCGAGAGCCGATGCCCCTCGGCAGCACGATTGCCGTGGGCGTCCGCCTGTGGGGCGATCTGTTCACCGTGATCTATTGCGGCATCGTGGTCGCTCACGGCGCGATCCGCTGGAGCGCCGCATACCGCGCGCAGCAGCTCGCGGCGGCGAGCTTGGGCCGGGACCTCGTCGAGGCGCAGCTTCGCGCGCTGCAAGGGCAGCTCCGGCCGCACTTCCTGTTCAACACCCTGAACTCGATCGTCGCGATGATCGACCGTGATCCCGAAGCCGCGCAGCGGATGATCATCCAGCTCGCCGAGCTGCTCCGCGCGGCGCTCCGCACGGCCGACACCCAGGAGATCCCGCTCGCGCAGGAGCTCGAGCTCACGCGGCTCTACGTGGACATCGAGAAGGTGAGGTTCTCCGATCGTCTCGAGGTCCTGTGGCGCGTCGACGTCGATCCGGAAAGGCTCGTGCCGGCACTCGTCCTCCAGCCGCTGGTCGAGAACGCCATCGTCCACGGCATCGCGCGCAAGAGCGGGCCCGGGCGCATCGTGGTCGAGGTGGCCGAGCGCGACCGCGGCCTTTCGGTGCGCGTCGTGGACGACGGCGTAGGGCTAAGTGAAGGGCGCGCCTCCGCCCCCGGCGGGATCGGCCTCGCGAACCTGAGGGCGCGATTGCAGCGTCTCTACGGCGCGGCCGGAACACTCGAGCTCGCGCCCTGCGCGGGCGGCGGAACCGAGGCGACCCTGCTGATTCCGCGCCGAGCCATCTAGCCGAGCGCGAACGGCCCCTTCTCGCGAACTTCCTCGGCTTCGTGGTGGCGTTGCCGCGCGCCGAGGATCCCGGCGCGGCCCAGATAGCCGACGGCGCGCTCCGGCGCGCCGCGATCGACGACGGGAAGGCGGCCGACGTCGTGCCGAAGCATCTTCGAGATCGCGTCGTGCACGGGCTCGTCGGGAAACGTCACGATCAGGTCGCGCTTGCCGGCTTCGAGCACGGTCATGGCGCCGGCCGGGTCCACGCGGAGCGCTCGCACGATGTCGCCTCGCGTGATGATGCCGCAGAGCCTCCCGTCTCCGTCGAGGAGGAGGGTCCCCTGGCGCTTGGCCACCGCCGGATCGTTCTTTCCGATCCGCTCGGAGAGCTCCGCGACCGTCGTTCCCGCGAGGACCGCCGGCACGTCCTCGTCCATGACGTCGCCCACGCGGGTCAGCTCGAAGAGGTCGACGCTGTACTCGCGGGCGATGTGCTGCCCCCGCCGCGCGAGCTTCTCCGTGAGGATCGATCGCCGCATCAGGAGCACGGTGACCGCCGTCGCCGCCGCGGCGGCGAGAAGCAACGCCGGAAGCGCGCTGACGTCGTTCGTGAGCTCGAGCAGGAACACGGTGCCGGTGAGCGGCGAGCGCATCGTGCCGCCCATCATCGCGGCCATGCCGAGGGCCGCTCCGAGTCCCGCGCCTCCCGCTGGGATGTGCCCGCCGAGCAGCGCGCCGAGCGCGCCGCCGATGATCAGAAGCGGCGCGAGCACGCCGCCCGAGGTCCCCGATCCGAGCGCGACCGACCAGACCACCGCTTTGAGGATGAGAAGCGTGACGAGCGCCGTGCCGAGGACCTGCCCCAGGAGGAGCGCGTGGATCGAGTCGTATCCGACGCCGAGCACGCGCGGGTCCATCCACCCCGCTAGGCCCACCGCGAGCGCGCCGATCGCCGGCCACCACATCCAGTGAATCGGCAGCCGCTCGAAACTGCCCTCGCATGCGTACACCATCATCGTCAGGAGGCCCGAGACCAGGCCCGCGCCGAGACCGATGCCGAGCGCCCAACCCAGATCGATCGGGCCGAGACCCGTGTGCGGAGGGATGGGGAAGATCGGACCCGACCCGAGCATCGGCACGCGGAGAAGGCCGGCGACGACCGACGCGATCGCGACCGGGATGAAGCTGCGAGGCTTCCACTCGAAGAGGAGCAGCTCGACGGCCAGCAGGACGGCCGCCACCGGAGTGGCGAAGATCGCCGACATCCCTCCCGCGGCTCCGGCCACGAGCAGCGTCTTCCGCTCGGCGGCCGTGAGGCGGAAGAGCTGCGCGAAGATCGAGCCGAACGCACCGCCGGTCATGATGATCGGACCTTCGGCGCCGAACGGCCCGCCGGTTCCGATCGAGATCGCGGACGACACGGGCTTGAGGACGGCGACCTTCGGATCCATGACGCTGCGGCCGAGCAGGATGGCCTCGAGCGCCTCAGGGATGCCGTGCCCGCGGATCCGCTCCGATCCGTACCGCGCCATGAGGCCGATGGCGAGACCGCCGAGAACGGGCACGAGGACGACACCGGCGCCCAGATGATGGCCCTGAGGGACCGCCGGGGACGTCGACAGCCGCTGGAAGAACGCGAGGTTCGTGATGAGCGCGATGAGCCAGAGCAAGGCGCGCGCGATGGCGGCGCTCAGCGCACCGACGGGAACCGCGAGCAGCGACAAGAGCATGAGCCGCCGGTCGACGCGGAAATCGGACTGTCGATCCTCGCCCCCCACTCGATTCATATCGCGTTACGATATGATTCGCGACGGCGATTGGCAAGTGCAGCCGCGGAGGACGCCACGGGCATCACGCGCTCCGAATACGAGAGGCTCGCGGGCTTCCGGCACGCGCTCCGGGCCTTCCTCAGATTCAGCGAGAACGCGGCGGCCGAAGCGGGGCTCTCGGCCCGCCAGCATCAGGCCCTCATCGCCATCAAGGGGTTCCCCGGCGACGGGATCACGATCGGCGCGCTCGCCGAGAGCCTACAGCTCCGGCATCACAGCGTCGTCGGGCTCGTGGATCGCATGGCCGGAAAGCGCCTCGTCATCCGGAGGCGCGGTGCCGACGACGGCCGCCGCGTCGAGCTGGTGTTGACCCGTCGCGGCGAGGCGTTGCTCGAGAGGCTCGCCCTGTCGCACCGGGACGAGCTACGGCGCCTCGCACCTCAGATCGAGCTCCTGCTCGCCGATCTCCGGCCGAGGAAGCGCGGTCGCTGAGGCGGTGCCGGCCGGGCCGGTCAGGGGTGCGACGGCGATTTATCACCCTGATGATCGTTGTTCTGTCCCTGGTTGTTGTTGTTCTGTCCCTGACTGTTCCCGTTCACCTGGTACACGATTCCATGACCGTCGACCGCGGCACCCTTCAGCTGCTGGCCGAACACCGCCGAGAAGACCGTCAGCTCCTGTTCGCCGAACGGCTGCGACGGGCGCTGCGTCGTGACGTGGATTCCCATGGCGTTCGAAATCCCGATGACGTCGCCTTCGGTCAACGCCTTGTTCAACGCGAGCGCGGGCAGCTTGAACCCCGCCGCGCGCAAGCCGGCTTCGACGGACGAGGCGTCGACCGCCGGCATGTGCCTGATCTTCGCGATCTCCGAGTAGAAGTGGCCGACGGTCAGATCGCTCGCAAACACCGGTGCCAGGAGTGTCGCGACCGCCAGCAGCGCGAACGCTCGAAGCCGATTGTTTCGAATCATGGAAGCCCCCGTATGGAGATCTCTGGAGTTTGCCACGACCACTCCCGAGAACCCTACCTTTACCGCCAATTGCAAAATGGTCAAGGCGTTTCCGCGGCCGCCACGATCACGACGCCCTGGGATTATTGATGAGTCGGCGCGGGAGCGGCGGCAACGTAAAGCTTCTCTCGCGCGGGGTCGTGGGAGTAGAGTCTGCGGCCTGTCGGACCCAACTCACTCGGAGGAATGGATGCATCCAAGCACTCTCGCGATCTTGCTCGCCGCGCCTTTTCTGCTCGCGGCCGGCGCGACTCCCCCGCCGCCCAAGCCCGCTGCGGCCCCTGAGCCCGCGGCCGCGGCCGGCAAAGAGCCCGACCACATCACGATTCAGCACGTGCTGATCGGGTTCATCGGCAGCGTCCCCGGCAAGAACATCACCCGAACGCAGGACGAGGCGAAGAAGCTGGCGGAGGACATCCTGGCTCGCGCGAAGAAGGGCGAGAACTTCGACGCCCTCGTCAAGCAGTACACCGACGATTCGCCGCCCGGGATCTACTCGATGGCGAACAACGGCGTGACGCCGGCTTCCGGCGAGTATGCCCGCGGGCGCATGGTTGCCGCGTTCGGCGACGCGGGCTTCCCGCTCCAGGTCGGAGAAATCGGCATGGCGTCATACGACAAGGCGCGGTCGCCTTACGGCTGGCACATCGTCAAGCGCTTGAAGTAGCTCGTCCAGGGTCGTGGTGGAGGCGGCGGGCTTCGCCGCCGCCTCATCATCCCTAGTTCTGCGGGCGAGATTCGAGCACTCTCCCGCCCTTCATCACGAACACCACCTTCTCGAGCGCGCCGATGTCTTCGAGGGGATCGCCCTGCACGGCGATGACATCCGCGTCGTAGCCCGGCGCCAGGCTGCCGATCCGGTCGCCCAGGCGAAGCGATTCCGCGGCGAGGGAGGTGGCGGAGGTGATGGCGTCCATCGGGGACTGCCCTCCCGTGCGCACGCGGTACTCGAGCTCCTGGAAGTTGCGGCCGTGCGAGCCCGCCAGCGCGTCGGTCCCGAAGACGATCTTCAGGCCTTTCGTTCGAATCGCCTTCTTGAACATCTCGAGGACGCGCGGCACCGCCTTCTCCATCGCCGCGAAGCCTTCTTCGGTGTAGCCCGGAGTCCCCAGGAACTGGCTCTTGTGCTCGAAGTAGTTCCGGAAGACGAGATCGGTGTTGGGATCGAAGTAGACGCCGTGCTCCGCCATCAGGTCGAGCGTCGCCTGATCGACGAGCGCTCCATGCTCGATGGAAGTGCACCCGGCGCGGACTGCGCGCGAGACGCTCTCGATGCCGTGCGCGTGCACGGCGACGCGGAGCCCGCGCTGCTTCGCCTCACCGCAGATGGCGTCCATCTGCTCTTGCGACATCGTCGGGCCGCCGCCCGTGCGGATGCTCTCGGATGCGAAGACCTTGATCACGTCCGCACCTGCTTCCGCCGCCTTGTCCACCTGCGCACGGAGCGCATCCACGGTGAGCTTCTCGTCGGACAGAGGGTCGATGGCCGTGAGGATGCGCGGGCCGGGAAGGACACCGCGTGCGATGGCGTCGCGGAGCGGCTTGTCGACCGGCGCACCGAGGGACTGCACGGTGGTGACGCCGCCCATCAGCGTGGCGTATGCGTTCTCGGCCGCGTAGAGGACGCTCTCTTCGGGCGTCTCCTTGCGATCCGTCTCGTCGCCGGAATGGGAGCGGCCGTCGGCGTCGAAGTGCCAGCCGATGTGCACGTGGGTGTCGATCCCGCCCGGCATGAGGGTCGCGTGCGCCAGATCGATGTCCGCCTTCTTCGGATGGGCATCGACCCGGACGATCTTCCCGCCGTCCACGACGATGGCGGCGTTCCGCAGCACGTGCCCGCGCCCGTCGATCACCCGCGGCGCGCGGATGACGATCGGGTCCGCGAAAGCGGCGGTGGTGCATAGAAATAGAAGGGCGGCGACGTGGCGCATGCGCGGAGTCTAAGCCTGGGTCCAACTCTCATCGATGAAACCATGACGGTTGGTTGTTCGCATACCTTCCTATGCGCGTGATCCTCGCTGCGTTCCTCTCGCTGGGCCTGCCCGCGGCGGCGGCTCCCCCGGAGATTCCGTCCACTCCGGCCGGGAAGGTCTTCGCCGGTTATCTCGAAGCGATGAATTCCGGTGCCAAGGACAAGCTCGAGCCGTTCATCAAGGCGCACCGGCCGGACCGTCCCGACGCTCTCGATCGCATGCTCGATCTCCGGTGGAACACCGGCGGGCTCGATCTCTATGCGATCGAATCCTCGCAGCCGCTGACCATTCAAGCCGTGGTCCACGAACGCGAAGGCAACGGCAGATACGACCGCGCGACGGTGACCGTGAGCGACGGCGAACCGGCGGTCATCACGAGCTTCAAGCTGGTGCTGATCCCCCCTCCCGCCGGCGCGCCGGTTCCCGGGCGGCTCACCCAGCAGGCGGCGGTCGCGGCGTGGAAAGCCGAGATCGACGAGGCCGCATCCGACGGAAAGTTCTCGGGCGTCTGGTTGTGGGCCCGGAAAGGCAAAGTGATCACGTCGGGCGCCGCGGGCAAGGCGGATCGCGAACGTGGGATCGACAACACGCTCGACACGCGGTTCCGCATCGGCTCGATGAACAAGATGTTCACGGCGGTCGCGACCCTTCAGCTCGTCGAGCGCGGCAAGCTCTCGCTTGACGATACGATCGGGAAGATCCTGCCCGACTATCCGAACGCCGGCGTGGCGTCGAAGGTGAAGGTCCGCCATCTGTTGTCGCACACCGGCGGCACGGGCGACATCTTCGGCCCCGAGTTCGACGCGCATCGGCTCGAGCTCAAGACGCTTCAGGACTACGTGAAGCTCTACGGTGCGCGCGACCTCGAATTCGAGCCCGGCACCAGGTGGGACTACTCCAACTATGGCTTCCTGCTGCTCGGCGTGATGATCGAGAAGGTCACCGGGAAGTCGTACTACGACTACGTCGCCGAGAACATCTACAAGCCCGCGGGCATGACCCACTCGGGGTCCGAGCCGGAAAGCGTGAAGGTCGCCAACCGGAGCAAGGGCTACATGAGAGACCGGTACGACATGGTCGGGAACGAACCGACGCTGCCCTGGCGGGGAACTTCAGCCGGCGGCGGCACCACGACGGCGGCCGATCTGATGAAGTTCGCCGACGCGCTGATGTCGAACAAGCTCCTGAAGGCCGCGACGCTCGCCGAGGCCACGCGCCCGCAGTTCACGACCGGCGACTACGGCTACGGCTTCCAGCTTTGGCGTTCGGACGATGCGCGCACCTACGGCCACGGCGGCGGCGCGCCGGGAATGAACGCGATCCTTCGCGTGTACCCGGAGTCGGGCCAGTCGGTGATCGTGCTTTGCAACCTCGACGGCCCTTCGGCATCGCGCATCGGAGATTGGCTCGACGCCCGCATACCGCTCGAGTAGTTCGGTATGCTCCCGCCATGACTCCTCTGAACCGCGTCACGATCGCGCTCGCGTTGGTCCTCCCGTGGTCACTCCTGCAGGCTCAGGCGGCGTCGCCGCTGTCCAAACGCCTGCAACGCATCACGGACCGGCCGGCCCTCGCGCACGCCACGTTCGGCATGGAGGTGCTTGCGATCGACACCGGCAAGGTCCTCCTGGCCATCAACGCCGACAAGCTGTTCACGCCGGGATCGACCACCAAGCTGCTCACGGAGGGAGCGGCCCTCGAGCTTCTCGGGCCGGACCACCGTTTCGTGACGAGGCTCTATCGGACCGGCCCGATCGGCGCCGACGGGACGCTCGACGGGAACCTCGTCTGGGTCGCCAGCGGCGATCCCAACATCTCGGGAAGGATTCGCCCCGACGGCACGCTGGCGTACGAGAACTTCGACCACTCGTATGCCGGAGTCGTGCCGGCTGCGCGCGTGGTCGCGGGCGATCCGCTGGCCGTCGTTCGCGACCTTGCGCGACAGGTCGTCGCGAAGGGCGTGAAGCGCATCCGCGGCAACGTGCTCGTCGATGTCGGCCTCTTCCCCGAGGGTGAGGCGGAAGCCGGCACCGGTGCGGTGATCTCTCCCGTCGTCGTGAACGACAACATCGTGGACGTCACGCTCGAGTCCGGCGGCGCTGCGGGCGCACCGGCCGTCCTGAAGGCGTCTCCCGCGAGCCGGTACGTCCGCTTCACGAACCAGGTGACGACCGGCGCGTCGGACTCGAAGAGCGACATCGGCTTCACCGCGGACGTCGCCGGCGACGACGGCATCCGCACGGTCACGGTGGCGGGAAGCGTTCCGGCAGGAGCGGACGCCAAGCTCCTCGCCTACAAAGTCCCGCAACCGAGCCGCTTCGCGCAGGACGTGCTCGCTTCAGCGCTGGAAGAGCTGGGGGTCTCGATCGACGCGGCGTCTGTGCCGGCCACCCCGGATGCGTACACCGCCGACCGTGCGGTCGCCGAGCACCGCTCCCTGCCGCTCGCGGAGGAGATCAAGGTCACGCTGAAGGTGAGCCAGAACCTCCACGCCTCGATGACGCCTTACATCGTGGGTGCCACGCTGCGGCCGAAGAGCGAGGACCTCTACCAAGCGGGCTTCGACGTCGAGCGGGAGTTTCTCGTGAAGGCCGGCCTCGACCTGTCTTCCGCCTCGCAGGCAGACGGCGCGGGCGGGCCGGGTGCCGCGTTCACGCCCGATTTCATGTGCCGCTATCTGGCCTTCATGGCGCGGTCACGATCCTCCACCGTGTTCGCGCAAGCGCTCCCCGTCCTCGGACGCGACGGCACCCTGTCGACCGAGATGAAAGATTCACCCGCCGCCGGCCACGTCGCGGCGAAGACCGGCACCGCCAGGCTCTATGACGCGCTGAACCGCAGCTCGCTTCTCGCCGGCAAGGGCCTCGCCGGGTACATCACCACGCGGAGCGGGAAGAAGCTCGCGTTCGCGGCGTTCATCAACAACGCACCGATCGGGTCGGACATCGCCGCGGCGCAGGCGGTCGGCGGCGCCTTGGCGGAGGCGGCGGAGGCGGTGTTCGAAGAGGTGCCGTGAGCGCTACTTCAGCGTCCTCACGTGGGCGACGATCGCGTGCGCGTCCTGCGCCGACATCTTGATCGCCTTCATCTTGCCCTTGCCCTTCGTGATCGCGCTCTCGATGTCGGCGTCCGCGACCTTTCCCTCCCAGGCCGGATCGTTGAAGTTCGCCGATCCTTTCCCCGCCGGCTTCGCGACGCCGTTCGCGCCGTGGCACATGGCGCACTTCTTCTCGTAGAGAGCCTTCCCGTCCGGGGCGGGAGCGTCCGCGGCCATCGCGAGAGGCGCGGCGATCAGGATCGAGGCGGCGACGAGTGCAAGACGAGGGCGCATGGTGTGTCTCCCTTGGAATGGGTGCTGAGCATATAACCGTTGGCAGGAAAGGTGGGAACATTGTCATTGTCACCGCCCCCGCACGGGGTCATCCTCTTTCCATGCCGGAGAAACGAGGGACGCTGCGTGTCGCGATGCTGGCTTATCCCGGCGTCCAGATGCTGGACGTCATGGGCCCGCTCGAGGTCTTCTCGCGGACCTCGCGCTGGCTCAAGGACAACGGCCGGCGAGCGGACGACGCCTACGGCGTCGAGATCGTCGGCCTGACGCGAGGACCGCTTCGAGCGTCGTCGGGCTTGCGTTTCTACGCCGACCGCTCGGTCTCCGAGGTGGGTCGCGGCGTCGACACACTGATGATCGCAGGAGGAATGGGAACGGAGCGTTACCGCTCAAATCCCGAGCTGCTGCGCTTCATCCGCCGCCAGGCTCGTTCGGTGAGACGCCTGGCCTCGGTCTGCACGGGAGCGTTCTTCCTCGCCGAAGCCGGGTTGTTGAAGGGCCGGCGCGCGACGACGCACTGGGGGTCCTGCGAGGAGCTGGCGCGCTCGTATCCGGGTGTACGCGTCGAGTCGGACACGATCTTCGTGCAGGACGGCGCGGTCTACACGTCCGCCGGTGTGACGGCCGGCATGGACCTCGCCTTGGCCTTGGTGGAAGAAGATCAAGGGCGCGAAACGGCGCTCGCGGTCGCGCGCGCGCTCGTCATGTTCCTCCGGCGTCCTGGAGGCCAAGCTCAGTTCAGCGCGCAGCTTTCGGTGCAGCAGGCGGAGCGCGAGCCGATTCGCGATCTCCAGACGTTTGTCCTCGAGCACCCCGGCGGGGATCTCTCGGTGGAGAGGCTCGCGCGCCGCGTCGCGATGAGCCCCCGCAACTTCGCGAGGGTCTTCACGCGCGAGGTCGGAACGACGCCGGCCCGCTACGTCAACTCCGTGCGCGTCGAGACGGCGCGGCGGCTCCTCGAGGAGACGTCGGATGACCTGGAGACGATCTGCGCGATGAGCGGTCTCTCCACCCCGGAGGCGATGCGGAGGGCGTTCCTGCGCGTCGTCGGCGTTCCCCCCGGCCATTATCGGGAGCGGTTCAACCGTCACGGAAAGCGGAGGCTCGCATGAGAATCACGATCGTTCTCGCGTCCGTCGTTCTCGCCGCCGCGCTCTCTCACGGGGAGACGGCGAAGCCCAAGCACTACGTCTGTCCTCCGTGCGGCCTGCCGTGCGATGCCGAGGTCTCGGACAAGCCGGGGTCGTGCCCCAAGTGCGGCATGGCGCTCATCGACCAGGACGAAGCCAAGGCGCAGGCCGCCGCCAAGAAGAAGGTCGGCATCTTGATCTTCAACGGCGTCCAGATCATCGACTACACCGGCCCGTACGAGATCTTCCAAGGGGCGGGATTCGACGTTTATACGGTCGCCGAGACGAAGGACCCGATCACCACGGTCGCGGGGATGACGGTGGTCCCGAAGTACACGTTCGCGGATGCGCCCTTGCCCGAGATCCTGGTCGTTCCCGGTGGCGGCGTCGCCGGCACGCTGGGGAACGCCGCGACCCTGAAGTGGGTCAAGGAGACGACCGCGAAGACGCAGCACACGATGTCGGTGTGCAACGGCGCGTTCATCCTTGCGAAGGCCGGCCTGCTGGACGGCCTCACCGCGACGACGACGCACGGGAACGTCTCCAGGCTCGCCGCCGAGTATCCCAAGACGAAGGTCGTGGACGACCAGCGCTTCGTGGACAACGGCAAGATCATCACCACCGGTGGACTCACCGCGGGCATCGACGGCGCGCTCCACGTCGTCGCGCTCACGCTCGGCAAAGGCCAGGCGCAGCAGGTCGCGCTCGGAGAGGAGTACGACTGGCGCGCCGACGGCGGCCTCGCCCGCGGCACGCTCGCCGACACGCAGATCGAAACCTGGATCGACGCGTCGCTGGACGGAACGGGCGACTGGGAGATCGTCAGCACGCAGGGCGGGACCGATCGCTGGGAGGTCGTCGCCAAGGGGACCTCGCGCCTCAGCGCCGCCGAGCTATCGGATCACTTCGGGAAGGTCTGCACCAAGGAAGGGAAGTGGACGAGCGTTCCCGGGAGCACGAGCCGCTGGAAATTCACGGGGCGCGACGGAAAGCCCTGGGGCGGCACGCTGCTCGTCGAGTCACTGCCCGGCGCCGCGGGGAAATACTCCGTCAAGCTGACGATCGTCCGAGAGGGTTGAAGCGCGCTCTGCACGCAGCCGCTCCGGGCCGTCGCCGACCACGATGGCGTCTCGCCCGGAGTGGACCGGCAGGGTACGGTCCGTGAACCAGTCGTACATGATGAGCTCCGCCGGAGCCGTCGCCGCGAGCGGAACGCTCTGAGGCTCGGGAACGTCGTCGGAAGACATCGTTTGAACGAGCTCCTCGCCGCGCCACTCCCACGTGACCGCGATCTGACCACGCGCGAAGTGCAACACGGTGTAGCTCATCGACGAGTCCTTGGACCAGGTCAAAGGCGCAACGCCTTCGAGCGCGGCACGCTCGAACGGACCGAGGCTGTCGATCAAGTCGCAGAACATCCCGCTCCATCCCGAGCGGGTCGCGACGCAGGGCGTGGAACGCAGCGTGTCGATGGTTTCGAGCGTGCGACGCGCGACGGACTCCTGGAGCGTCGCCCGCTCGCGGTCCGGCCGCCAGATGGCGTCGAACGCTCTTTGCCCATGGGGGGCGAGCCAGAGCCGGTTCGGCGGTGTGACCCAGAGATGGAAACCGGCGCCGGGGACGGCCTCGTAGGTCCCTGCGAACGAGGCGAGCGCGCGGGAGGGAAGATCGATCGTCGGAGGCGCCATGGCGACCTCCTTGCCGAGCATCAAGTTGCGCAACGCGTTCCCCACTTCGTCCGCGCGGTCGCCCGAGTCCTGCTGCCGGGCGTTCGTCGCGACGATCACGACCGCGTCGTCTTTCGGGTAGCGCCTCACCGTGGTCCGAAAGTTGTCGTACGTTCCGTTGTGAAAGATGAGGCCGACCGTTCCATCCGCTCTCGTCCGCACCTCCCATCCGTACGCGTAATGCGCATCCGGGCCTCGCCCCTCGGCGCCGGCCCCGTCCCAGCGAGCGCGAGGGGTGAAGAGCTTCCGCTGCGCGTCCTCGGGAAGCACCCGTCCGGCGTCGAGCGCCCGCAGCCAGCGAAACAGCTCTTCCGGCGACGAGACCATCTCGCCCGCTCCGAGCGTCGCCCCACGGAGGGGCCAATCCCGCGGCGATCCCGAGTCGTACAGTCCCCACGCTCCCCGGGCTACCTGGTCCGGCGCCCAGAGCGCCCGGTCACCGTGCCATCCGGTCCGCATCACGCCTGCCGGTCTCAGGAGATGATCGGTGACGTAGCGCTCGTAGGGCTCGTGCGTCACCCGCTCGATCGCAAGACGGACGAGCGCGTATCCGGCATTCGAGTAGCGAAAGGTCGTCCCCGGAGCCGACTCGAGCGGGAGGGCGAGGAGCCGGGCCGCCAGCTTGGGATCGTCCGGGGCCGTCACGCGCGCGTCACCGGTCTCCAAGTCTCCGGGCAATCCCGAGGTGTGCGTCAGAAGCTCGTCGATCGTGATCGCTCGCTTGTCCGGTGGAGCGTCCGGGAAGTAACGCTCCAGCGGATCGTCGGTGCGCATGTGTCCGTCGATCTCGAGCCGCAGGACGGCGGCCGCAGCGAACTGCTTGGCGACCGATCCGATGTCGAACACCGTCGCGCGCGTCACGGGGATCCCGCGCCGCCGATCCGCGAGGCCGTAACCGCCGTCCAGGAGCACGGTGTCGCCGCGCGCCACGAGCGCGCTACCACTAAAGGCGCCCAGCCGTGCGAGCCGATCGAGATACTCGTGGAGCGCGCCGCCCCCCGGCTCCACGCGCGGCCTGGGTCTCGCGCTCGAACAGGCCACGCCAAGCAGCATCACGAGGCTGATTCGGTAGAATCGGACGCGATCGGCGGCCATCGGCAGAAAGGATAGGCGGGGCCGCCGGCGCTCCGCTGTCGAAATCGTGCTCGTTGGAGAACACGGATGGCTCGCCTCGGGACCCGCGTCTTGTTCGAGCTCGACGAGCTCCAGGTCGTCGCGACGCACTGGCACCGCGACGAGCACCCCTCGACGTCGAGCGCGGAAGCGCCGATGGCGATCATCGAGCTGCTCGAGCACGGGAGCTTCGTGAAGCACCGGTCGCGGGAACCCGAGTGCGTCGATCGCAATGCGATCGCCTACTTCAATCCCGGAGAGCGCTTCCGCATCGAGCATCCGCTCGGCGCGGACAACGCAGGGTTGTGGATTCAGATCGGCGCCGGCTGGTGGGAAACGAACGCAATGGAAGTGGACCCCGAGCTGCCGTTCCGGCGATCGACGTCCGCCTCGAGCTTTGCGGCCGACCTCATGCGACGGCGGCTCGCGAAACGACTCGGCGACGGCCCGCGGGCGGACCCCTTGGGAGTGGAGGAAGCCCTTCACGAGGTGATCGCTCACGCTCTGTGCGCACACGAAGGTGCCTCGCGATCGCACCTCGACCGGCGCCGGCCGTCCGGCCGGATGACCCAGCGCGTCGCGGCCGCGCGCGCGTTCCTCGCCGAGACCTTCCGCCGCAAGCTCAGTCTCACCGACGTCGCCTCGGTCGTCGGCGGATCGTCCTTCGCGCTCTGTCGGGCCTTCGCCGCGCTCACGGGAGGGAGCATTCATCAGCACATCGTCTCGCTTCGTTTGCGCGCCGCTCTCGATGAGATCGAAGACGGCTGCCACGACCTCACCGCTCTCGCCCTCCGCTGCGGCTTCGCGAGCCACGCTCATTTCACGGCAAGCTTCCGTGCCGCCTACGGCCGGACTCCCAGCGGCACACGCCGAGAGTCTCGAGCGTGAGGCGACTCCTTCCGATCCTCGTGGCCGTCCTTCTGGCCTACGCCGGACCGGTGCGGGCCGACGACGCGCTCGCGGCCGAAGCCGACACGCGCAACGATCTGCTGGTCAAGGAAGGCTTCAACCTCACCCAGCGCATGACGTTTTCTTCGTCGCCCCGGTCGGTCGAGCTGCTCGTGGCGCCGTCCCACGGCGATGAGACCACCACCGTCGTCTTGTGGTTCGCCGCTCCGGAGGGCGAGGTCTCCGTGCGCATGACCGGACCCGGCGGCGAGGCAATCGCCGGTTGGAAGGGCCGGAGCGGCGAGCAGCGCTTCGTGCGCGCGCTGGCGCCCGGGAAATACGTCATCGAGGTCGGCGGCGCCGCGGGCCACGGTCTCATCGGCGTCAAGGGCTCGGTCGTCGGGCGCTGCCAGGTCGATGCGTCCCGGCTCTCCGAGCACGCTCCGGCATCGGGATTCTCGTGGCCCTACCTGCTCCTGGCACCGCGATCGGCGGACGCGACGACGCTGCTCGTCATTCCCAACAACACCGGCTTCCTCTCCGAGGACCTCGAGCTCCTGCGCGCATCGGCCACATGCGAGCTGGCGGGGGCCGTCGCCATGGCCGACCGCCTCGGCGTGGCCGTGCTCGTGCCGATGTTCCCGCGAACGCCGGAGGTTTACACGCACGCCCTTTCGCGCGATGCGCTCACGACGAAGACGCCTTCGGTCGCGCGCGTCGATCTCCAGCTCATCGCGATGATCGATCATGCGCGATCGCTCCTCGGCAAGAAGATCGGACCCCGGGTGCTGATGAGCGGCTTCTCGGCCTCGGGAAGCTTCACCGGCCGGTTTGCGATGCTCCACCCCGAGCGCGTGCTCGCCGCGGCGATCGGCTCTCCGGGCGGTTGGCCGATCGCGCCGAGCACCGCGTGGACCTATCCGGTCGGCATCGCCGACGTGGCGGACTTGACCGGCGCCAAGGTCGATCTCGGAGCACTGCGCAAGGTCAGCTTGTTCCTATTCATGGGCGACCAGGACGCGAACGACTCGGTCCCCTTCCGCGACAGCTTCACGGCCGACGACGAGGCCCTCGTCATGAAGGCGTTCGGGAAGACGCCGGTCGCGCGCTGGGATGAGGCGCGCAGCCTCTACGAGGCGGCGAAGCTCCGGGCGACGTTCAAGATGTATCCCGGCGTCGCGCACGAGGTGTCGCCGGAGATGGCACGGGACGTCGAAGCCGCCTTCGCCGCCGCGATGATTCACGGCGCCCAGTCCACCTCGAACCACTAGGCGTTCGCGAGCGCGATGCGCAGCGGACGCCCCTTCACGCGCACCTTCTTCAGGTGACGCAGCAGATCACGGGGAATCGCCGGCAACTCGATCGTGGTGTCGGTCCGGTGGATCGTGATGTCGCCGATGTGACGGCGCTCGACCCCGGTCTCGGTAACGATGATGTCCACGAGCAGCTTGGGCGAGATGCCGTGCTCACGCCCGACTTCGAGGCGGTAGAGAAGTCTCCCGGGCCGCGGCGCACGCGGCTTGGCCGGTTTCGCCTTCTCGACGGGGGCGCTCACGGCCTGAGGCTCTTCTTCCTTCGGCCGCGCGGGAACGAACGGCCGCTGGCGCTGCGCCAGGTACGTGAGCGCGACGGCGACGTCGCGCCACTCGATGCCCTGCTCTTCGCGGTACTCGTCGATCACACGGGCGTAGAGGTCGAGATCCTCCGACGCGAGGATCGACGAGATTCCCGCCTTGAACTGCGCGATCCGGCGATCGGCGATGTCCTTCGGCGTCGGAAGACGTAGCGCGGCGATCTTCTGACCGGTCGCTCGTTCAATGGCGTGCAGAAGGAAACGCTCGCGGGGCGACACGAACAGGATCGCCTGCCCTTCCTTTCCGGCGCGCGCCGTACGTCCGATCCGGTGCACGTAGGCTTCCGGGTCCTGCGGCACGTCGTAGTTCACGACGTGGCTGATGCGCTCGACGTGCAGGCCGCGCGCCGCGATGTCCGTGGCCACGACGATGTCGAGGGCGCCCTGCTTGAGCCGCTCCACGGTGCGCTCGCGCAGCGACTGCGCCATGTCGCCGTTCAGTGGCGCACAGGGGAAGCCGCGCGCTTCGAGCTTCTCCGAGAGCTCGACGGTGGCGTTCTTCGTGCGCACGAAGATCAGCATGGCGTCGATGTCTTCCGCGTCGAGGATCCGGGTCAGCGCCGTCAGCTTGTGGACCCCCGTCACCTCCCAGTAGCGCTGGGTCACGGTCGCCACGGTCGTGGTCCGGGTGGCGATGCGGACGACCACGGGCTCCCGCAGGTACTTCTCCGCGACCTTGCGAATCGAGGGAGGCATCGTCGCGGAGAAGAGCGCGATCTGACGCGTGGAGGGGGCCTGCTCGAGGATCGTCGTCACGTCGTCGATGAAGCCCATGCGCAGCATCTCGTCGGCTTCGTCGAGCACCGCGGCCGAGAGGCGATCCAGCTTGAGCGTGCCACGGCGCAGGTGGTCGAGGATGCGTCCGGGCGTTCCTGCCACCGCGTGCACACCGCGCGCGAGATGCCGGATCTGCGTCTCCATGCTCTGGCCACCGTAGATCGGCAGGACGTGAAAGCCCGAAAGGTGGCGCGCGTAGGTTTGCATCGCTTCGGCGACCTGGATCGCGAGCTCGCGCGTGGGCGTGAGCACGAGGACCTGCGGAGAGGCGAGCGACAGATCCAGCCGGCTCAACAGAGGAAGAGCGAAGGCAGCGGTCTTGCCGGTGCCGGTCTGCGCCTGACCCAGCAGATCGTTTCCCGCGAGGAGCGGAGGGATGGCCGACGCCTGGATCGAGGTCGGCGCTTCGTACCCGATCTCCTGAAGCGCGCGAAGAAGCGGACCCGAGAGGCCGAGAGCCTCGAACCGCGGTGGAGTGACGTCGTCGTCTGAGTTCATGTGGACCTTTCGATGTAGGACTTACACGCTACAACACCGCGGCTCTTCGTCTCGCTTGCGCCGAACCAGGCGCAGTTTGCTTGAGCTTTCGTGGACGAGTCCCGGAAAAATTCAAATTCCGGTCGTCGGCACGCGCATCGCAACATCCGATGCACGACGATCGATTTCCCGAGTCGCCGGACCGACACACCGGCGCGCTTCAGCGGGAATGCGATCACTCCCTGAATGGAGGGTCCGATGTACGTCGTGTGGTGGATCGTTGTTGGACTGATGGCCGGCTGGGCGACCGGGAAGATCATGAGAGGTGCCGGGTACGGCGTGCTCATGGACATCGGCCTCGGCATCATCGGAGCGGTCGTCGGAGGGATGCTCATGCGATCCCTCGGATTCACGACTTCCGGGGGACTCATCCCCGCCATTCTCGTCGCCATTCTCGGAGCGGTCGTGGTCGTGGCACTCGTGCGGCTGCTCAGGAAAGTTTGAGAGGAGGAACGCGATGACCCATCGAAAAGTGTCATGGCTCGCGCCAATCGCGGCAGTCCTTCTGACCGCGGCGTGCGCTCACACGGACGTGGGCATCACGACGAAGGTCAAGACCAAGATCGCCGTGGACGACACCGTTCGAGACTCCAAGATCGTGGTCACGACCGAAAACGGCGTCGTCACACTCACGGGGAACATCGACAGCGCCGATGCGAAGGCGCGCGCGCTCGCGCTTGCGCGGGAAACCAAGGGCGTCGTCGAGGTCAGGGACATGATCGAGGTCAGGACGGCGTCGACCCGCGGCGAAGCCCCCGAGCCCGATCGTACGATCGGCGTCACGATCGACGACGCCGGAACGACGATCCGCGTGAAGACCCGCCTCATGGACGACCCGCTGGTCAAGGCGCACAAGATCGACGTCGACACGCGCGACGGCGTCGTTTTCCTCACGGGAAGCGTCGGCAGCGAGAAGGAGAAGGATCAGGCGATCAAGCTGACGCGCGAGACGAAGGGCGTCAAGGATGTCCAGGCGAACCTGACGATCAAAGGAGCCTAGTCATGACGACGAAAGAGACAGGACTGGTCGAGTCGGTGAAGAACGGCGTCATGGGAACCGTCAAGGGGACCGGTGACGTCGCCAAGGCGACGATCGACTCCGTCAGCGGCGCGCTTTCCACGGCGCTCACGGATGCAGGCCGTGTGGGCCATTCGGCGACGACGGCCATCGGCCACGTCGCCGGAGGCGCGATCCAAGGGGCGTCCGAAATCGGCGCCCACATGGGCGAAGCCGCGAAGGGAACGATGGTCGGCGTGCTGCGCGGCACCAAGCACGTCGGCACCGAAGCTATGGACACCATCGGCCACACGGCCGAGGCGGTGATCCATCACACCGCCGCCGCGGGCGGCGCGCTCGAGCTCGCGGCGACCGGACTGGTGGAAGGCGCCATTCATTCCGCCAAGGGCATCGGCGTGAGCGCGGAGCAAGCCGCCTCGGCCGCAGCGGATGGAGCGCTGAAGGCGGCCGATAGGGTCGGCTCGGCCGCCGTGGCCACCGTCCGTCACGCGCTGACCCAGACGATCTCCGGCGTCAAGGTCGTGGTCAAGGCGCCGTTCAAGGCTTGAGTCTTCGTCCCGCTCATTTATCCAAGAAAGGAAGGGTCCCAACCATGAATCGAAATCTCATTCGATCCATCATGACGGCAACGACGGCCTCGTTCCTCTTCGTCCTTGCCCCGGCCGCCTGGTCGGCCGATGCACCGAAGAAGGACTGCGACATGACGTACTCCCTCAAGGGCTGGTCGGCGATGTACAAGACGGCCAAGGGAGAGGGCTCCATCACCTGCAGCAACGGCGAGACCGCGCAAGTGGCGATCAGCGTGAAGGGCGGTGGCGTCACATTCGGCAAGACCGAGATCTACAACGGCAAGGCCGAGATCTCGGGCGTTCACTCGATGAACGACATCTACGGCTCGTACGCGATGGGCTCGGCCCATGCCGGCGTCGTCAAGGCCGGACAGGTGGCCGTGATGACCAAGGGTACCGTCTCGATCGCTCTCTCCGGTGCCGGCGAAGGCATGGACGTCGGGATCGACTTCTCGGACTTCAAGATCGAGAAGAGGTAAGCGGGAGCGATTGCGGGTCGCGCCCGAAGGCGCGGCCCGCAATCGCTCGGGCACCGTTTGACTCTCCCCCGTTGACGAGAGCACAGTAGGGCGCGCGGAGGGCCTCATCATCGCGAACCCATCGTCACCGGAGCCACTGAGGCTCCTCGTATTCGCAGCAGCCCTCCGCGACGAATCGCTGAACCGGAAAATGGCCGGGCTGGCCTCGCGCATGGCGCGTGAGTTCGGTGCGAGCGTCGACTTTGCATCGATGCGCGACTTCGACGTGCCCCTCTACGACGGCGACATCGACACGGCGCACGGGATCCCCGCGGGGGCGAAGGCGCTCCGTGACCGACTTGTCGCGAGCGATGCCTTCATCATCTCGTCCCCCGAGTACAACGCCTCCATGCCCGGCACGATCAAGAACTTGATCGATTGGACTTCGCGCTTTCGGCCGCAGCCGTTCGACGGCAAGCACGGACTCCTGATGTCCGCCTCGCCATCTCTCGCCGGAGGCAATCGCGGCCTGTGGGCGCTGCGGATGCCGCTCGAGCATCTGGGTGCGCGCATCTTCCCGGACATGTTCTCGCTCGCGATGGCACACAAGGCGTTCGTGGGTGACGACATCGCCGACGAGGCATTGCGCGTGCGCTTCGGGAAGAATCTCCACGCATTCCTCTCGCTCGCCGAGGCCGCCAAGAACTACCCGTGCATCAAGAGAGCATGGGTCGAGTTCCTCGGTGAGCCTCCGGGCGCCGGCGCCGATCGCGTGGATCCGGTGCAGAGCTGATGCTCCCGGTCGACTCGGCGCTCGATGCGCTGGACTTGCTCGTCGTCGTGGACAACGAGAGCGACACGCTCTCCAGCGTGGATCAGGGCGTTCCGCAATCCCCCGAGCTCAGACAGCTGATCGCGCGTCTACCTCATCGCGCGCCCATCGACGGCCACGATTGCGTCGAGCCATGGGATCACGTGTGCCTCGCCTGCCACGGCTTCTCGGCGCTGGTCACGGGGCGGCGCGGCTCCGAAGAGCGCTCGGTCCTCTTCGACGTCGGACCCTCCGCCGATGTCTGGCTGGAGAACGCGCGTCGACTGGACGTCCGGCTCGCGTCCATCGAAGCCGTGTGCCTCTCGCACTGGCACGCGGATCACAGCGGCGGATTTCCGGACGTGGTGGCGGCCATCGCCCGGTCGCGCCGCGAAGAAGGGCTCCCGCCGCCGATGATCGATCTTCACAGAGACCGGCCCGAGCAGCGCGGCTTCATGACCCCGAACGGGACGCTCGTGTTGCTCAACCCGGAGCCGACGTTCGAGGCGCTCGAGCGTGCCGGTGGGCGCATCGCGAAACACGCGGAGGCGCACGCGCTTGCCGAGTTTTTCTTCGTCAGCGGCGAGATCATGCGCGTGACGCCGTACGAGGCGGGATTCGTCGGACACCACACGATACGCGACGGACACGCCGTGCCGGATCCCCTGATCCTCGACGAGCGCTTCCTCGCGGCGCGCGTGCGCGGTCGCGGCGTCAGCGTGCTCTCGTCGTGCTCGCACGCCGGCGTCGTCAACGCAGCGCTCGGAGCGCAGAGCGCGTTTCCGGGCGAGCCGATCGACGTCATCCTCGGCGGCTATCACCTGGCGGGCCCCGGCATGGAGCCGCGGATCGAGGCGACCGTCCACGATCTCGCCCATCGGATCAAGCCGCGGGTCGTCGCGCCGGGGCACTGCACCGGGTGGCGTGCGAAGGCGGCACTCGCAAGGGCATTCGCGCCAGGACACTACGGGCCCAGCGTCGTCGGATCGCTCTACGCTCTGCGCGCGACGTGAGGTGTGGACTGGCGTCAGGGGCGCGGCTTCGAAGGCAGCGCCACCGCCGCCTTGTACGCATCGCTGTACAAGCGGAACGCCTGCTTGAAGTGGCCTAGCTTGACCTGGTCGTCGCCCGCCGCGAGCTTCTCGGTCGCCTGATTCGCCGACTCGCCTGACCGGACGACGTTTCCGATCGTCTCGTCCACGATGGCCCGCACGGTCTCGAGCCGGCCGCCGTTCGCCGCGGGAAGATAGAGCGAACCGTACGGCGTCCCCTGCTGCAAGGCCTTTTCGATCTCGAGGCGGACGGTGAGATCTCCGAGCTGCTTCGTCTGCAGCGACGACACGTCGATCATCTGGCCCGCAACCACGGTCATGGCCTGGGTCATCTCGCTCTTCACCGATTTCACGCTGGCCTGGACGCCGGCTTGCACCCCGGCCAGCTCGACGCTCAGCTTCTCGAAGCGAGCGGCATCGGCGCTCGCGTGCGTCAGCGACGGATCGCAGGCGACGATCAGGTCTTGCATCGATCGTGCGGCGAGGAGGCCGAGGCTCGTCGCGACGCACGCCTCCGAGAGGCTTCCTTCCGTTCCCTGCTCGGACGAGAGCTTCTCGCAGATCTTCGCCTGGACCTGTCCCTGGCCGTCGACGTCGAGCACGTCGAGGAACAGCAGGAACAGATCCCTCTTGCGTGACGGATCGCAGATGTCGACGGGTGTCTGGAGCGTGCTGACGCGACTTTCCATCCTCGCCAGCGTCTCGGTGAGGTTGGAGACGTACGGGTCGAACTCGGCCAAGGGCGCGAGATCGCTCTCCTTCGCCGCAGCCAAGCGGTCCTGGACCCGGTCGAGCACGGTGAGGAAGGACGATTCGTTCGGCATCCATCGCGCGAGCGCTCTCGTGTGGTCGACGAGAGCGAGGAGCTGGGTCTTCTGCTTGTCCTTCGGGGTCGTTCCCGACGACGGCTTGACCGGCTCGGCCTGAGCACGAACGGCTGGGGCCGAAAGCACCGCGGTCAGCGCGAGGATCGAAGCGAACGTTCGACGCATGAGAGCTCCACGGAATCCCCGGAAGCGGAGCCAATGAGTATACGACCGACGCCGTAACGATTTCGAAACCGAGCGAGCCAAGATCGTGCTTGGCCTGCTCGATGAGCGAGCTCCTTCGAGTCGCAGAACGGTTTCCGCCCGGGCACGTGGCTTGCTGCGAGGCGTCTTGAAAAGAGGGCGTATGGGAAGCGAGGGCATCACTTCGCCATCGCGGCGTGACGGCGTGACGCCGCTCGGCGACCAGCTTCGAGCCGAGCGGGAGCGCCGCGGTCAGGTGCTCCGGCAGGTGGCCGACGCCACCAAGATCCGAACGACCTATCTGGAAGCCATCGAGGCCCACGACTGGAAGGCCCTCCCCGCCGACGTGTTCACGCGCGGCTACGTTCGCAGCTACGCCGAGTACCTCGGGCTGGATCACGAGCATCTGCTCAAGGCGTACGCGAGGGAACGACGGATCGCCGGCGCGGGCGATGTTCTCGACGACGACGCCAAGGCCATCCTCAAGAGGCTCGCCCGGACTCATGGAGTCAAGACGGGCGGGATCGGAACGAGGACCAAGTGGATCGTGCTGGGCCTGAGCGGAGCCGGCCTCGCAGCGGTCGCGGTCTGGGCGTTCCTCTTTCCTGGGGCCACTGTCCAAGCTCGGAATGCGCCGGCCACCGTCGGCGCGCCGAAGCACGCAGAGCGAATTGCAGTGGCCGCCCCGGCCGCCCCGCCCCCGCCGAAGGATGTCTCCGATGTCGCCACCATGGCGAAGCCCTTGCCGGCGTCTCCAGCCGAGCCGATCGCCGTCGAAGCACCGAAGCACGCGGAGCGGAATGCGCGGGTCTCCGATGTCGCCAGCGCCGCGAAGCGCTTGCCCGCGCCTCCGGTCGAGGCGGAGTCATCGAGCTCGGGCCCGATGAAGGTCGAGGACTCCGGCGTGGGAACGGACGTCGTCGCCCATCACCTCGTGGGTCGCGCGGACCGGTTTCGCGAAGGGACGGTCGTATCGTTCTGGACGAGCGTGACCGGCGGCCGACCTGGGGACAAGATTCGACATGTGTGGTTGCACGGCGGCCGGTCGGTCGCCGTCACGGAGCTCAACGTCAACGGCGCGCACTGGCGCACGCAGAGCCGCCGGCCGCTTCCGGAAGGATCGACCGGCGATTGGACCGTGGAAGCGCGCGATCCAGAAGGACACGTGATCGCGAGTGCCGCTTTCACCTGCGTGGCAGCCGACTGAAGGCTCCTGATCCTGAAAGCGCCGCGTAGCGGCAACAATCCTGCGGGTTCAGGCGCGCGACTTTCTCGCGAAGGGTCTGAGGGGGGTCCGTAGTAGGATCCCGCTCAATCCCTGAGGAGAAAGCGATGATCCGTATGATCTCCCTGCCGCTGGCGGCGACCCTCCTGCTCGCCGCCGCTCCCGCCGACGTCGAGCTGAAGCCGCCGGTTGCCGCCCAGAAGCCCCACGACGTCGTGTCGCCGAACGGGACGCGCAACGATCCTTATTACTGGCTGCGCGACGATACGCGCTCGAAGCCGGACGTCCTGAAGTACCTCAGGGACGAGAACGCCTATTACGCCGCCGAGAGCGCCCCGTACAAGGACCTCACCGAGAAGCTGTCGAAGGAGTTCATCGGCCGGCTGAAGCAGGACGACAGCAGCGTCCCGTCGAAGTGGAAGGACTACATTTATTACTCGCGCTTCGAGCCGGGCAAGGAGTACCCGATCCAGGCGCGGCACGCGGTCGGCTCGGACAAGGAGCAGATCCTCGTCGACGGCAACAAGCAGGCGGAGGGGAAGCCGTTCTACGCGCTCGGCGGCCGCGCGATCAGCATGAACCAGGCGCTCGTCGCCTACCTCGAGGACACCGCCGGCCGGCGCCAGTACACGCTCAAGGTCCGCGATATCGCCACCGGCAAGGATCGCCCCGAGGCGATCAAGGGGCTGAGCCCGGCCGCCGTCTGGGCCAACGACGACAAGACGATCTTCTATGTCGAGAACGATCCGACGACGCTCTTGTCGACGCGCGTCAAGCGGCACGTGCTGGGGACCGACCCGAAGACCGACCCGCTGGTGTACGAGGAGAAGGACCACGCCTACTACCTCGGGATCGACAAGTCGGGGGACGACAAGTTCGTCTTGATCCGGCTGGGAAGCACGGTCGCGGATGAGCTTCTGTTCATCGACGCCGCCGCGCCGGCGGCGGCGCCCAAGCTCCTCGCGAAGCGGACGAAGGATCATCTCTACGGCGCGGATCACATCGCCGGCCGCTGGATCATCCGCACCAACCTGAACGCCCAGAACTACAAGCTGATGGCGGTCGCCGACAAGGACGTGACCGGCGGGGTGGAGAAGTGGAGCGACGTCCTGCCGTACGACAAGGACGTCTTCATCGAGGACTTCGCGCTCTTCCGTGACTACCTGGTCGTCAACGAGCGCAGCGAGGGGCTGCTGCGCATTCGCGTGAGGCCGTGGTCCGATCTCGCCTCATCGACGGTCATCCGCTCCGACGAGCCGGCCTACGCCGAGGAGCTCGGCGTCAACCTCGAGCAGGACACCGATCTCCTGCGCTACACGCACGACTCGCTGGTCACACCGACGCGCACCTTCGAGACCAACATGAAGACGGGCGAGCGCAAGCTCCTCAAGGAGCAGCCGGTCCTCGGGGGGTTCGACGCGTCGAACTACGTGACCGAGCGCGTGTGGGCGACGGCGCGCGACGGCACGAAGGTGCCGGTGTCGCTCGCCTACCGCAAGGGATTCAAGAAGGACGGCACCGCGCCGATGTACCAGACCGCCTACGGATCGTACGGGGCGTCGTCGGATCCGGCGCTGCGCATCTCGTCCATCTCGCTCATGGACCGCGGCTTCGTCTACGCGCTCGCGCACATCCGCGGCGGGCAGGAGATGGGCCGGCAGTGGTACGACGACGGACACCTGCTCCACAAGAAGAACACCTTCACCGACTTCATCGACGTGACCGACTACCTCGTGAAGGAGAAGTACGCCGCCCCCGACAAGGTGTTCGCCATGGGCGGCAGCGCCGGCGGCCTGCTGATGGGCGCGGTCGCCAACATGGCCGGCGAGAAGTACCGCGCCATCGTCGCGCACGTGCCGTTCGTCGATGCAGTGACGACCATGCTCGACGACTCGATCCCGCTCACGTCGAACGAGTTCGACGAATGGGGCAACCCGGCGCAGAAGCCGTACTACGACTACATGCTCTCGTATTCGCCCTACGACAACGTGCAGGCGAAGGCGTACCCGGCTCTCTACGTCACCACCGGCCTCAACGACTCGCAGGTCCAGTACTACGAGCCGGCGAAGTGGGTCGCGAAGCTGCGCGCCATGAAGACAGACGCCAACCCGCTCCTCTTCAAGATCAACATGGAGGCGGGGCACGGCGGCAAGTCGGGCCGCTTCGCACGCCTGCAGGAGACGGCGGAGGAGTACGCGTTCCTGCTGAACCTCATCGGCCGCCGCAGCTAGAGGCGAGGCCACGGACGATCGTCTCCTGATGGATCCTACCGGAGCCGCAGCTCGAATCGTTTGGCCGCGCGGCGTCGCCCCGGTCATGGCGCTTGCGCTGATGTCCCTCGCCCGCGCGCCGCTCGCCTCCGCTGCCGCCGATCCGATTGCGGCCAGGATCGACGCCGAGCTCTCGGCCGCGTATCCGCCCGGCGGAGCGGGCGCCGCGGCGATCGTCGTACGCGACGGAAAGACGATCCTGCGCAAGGGTTACGGCATGGCGAACGTCGAGCTCGGAGTGCCGAACGCTCCGGATACCGTCTTCCGCATCGGCTCCATGACGAAGCAGTTCACCGCGGTAGCGGTGCTCATGCTCGTCCAGGAGGGGAAGATCGCATTCGACGATCCGCTGAAGAAGTTCCTGCCGAACTATCCGGCCGGCGGCGAGAAGATCACCATCGAGAATCTTCTCACGCACACCTCCGGCGTCCGTAGCTACACCGAGATGCCCGACTTCGAGTCCGGCATGCGCAACGACTACACCGTCCCCGAGATGATCGATCGCTTCGCGAAGGAGCCTCTCGACTTTCCGCCCGGCTCCCAGTGGCACTACGACAACTCCGGTTACTTCCTTCTCGGTGCGGTCATCGAAAAGGCGAGCGGGATGGCGTGGGGCGCGTTCCTTCAGCAGCGCATCCTCGATCCCCTGAAAATGAAGTCGACCTACATCGGAAGCAACGATCAGGTCATTCCGCATCGCGCTTCCGGGTATTCGCACGACGAGAACGGCAAGCTCGTGAACGCGCCGTTTCTCAGCATGACGCAGCCGTACGCCGCGGGAGCCCTGTGTTCCACGGTCGACGATCTCGCCCGATGGGACGAGGCGCTCTATGCCGGCAAGCTGGTCCGGCCGGAGCTTCTCGCCCGCGCGTGGACGGCGCACCGGCTGCCGAGCGGCGCCTCGACGGGCTATGGCTACGGATGGGAAATCGGTTCGTGGGATGGACATCGCGTGATCGAGCACGACGGCGGGATCAACGGTTTCAGCAGCGACGGCATCAGGCTGCCCGACGATCGTCTTTTCGTCGCGGTGCTCAGCAACGACGAGGACCATCAGCCGGGTTCCGACACGGTCGCCGAACGGATCGTCACCGAGGCGCTGGGCAAGCCGTACGACGCTCGGCCTCGCATCGCCGTCTCCGAAGGCAAGCTGCGCGAATACGTCGGCATCTACAGGATCGACGCCGACTCGACCCGCAGCGTCACGTACGATGCCGGCAAGCTCTACACGCAACGGTCGGGCGGCCGGAAGGCCGAGGCGATTCCCACGGCGCCCGACCAGTTCTTCTATGCCGAGACCCTGAACACCCTGAGCTTCGATCGCGACGGCGCCGGCAAGGTCGTTGGGATGACGATGTCCTCGTTTGGACACGAGCCGGAGAAGGCGGTTCTCGAGCGTGGGGGGACGAGATGAACGACGACCCGCGAGACGACGAGGCGACCCGCACCCCGGGCGAGCTGGCCTCCGAAGCCGCCGCCCGGTCCTTGCCGGCGGCGATCGGTCAGTACAAGGTTCTGCGTCTCATCGCGGAAGGCGGGATGGGCGCCGTCTACGAGGCCGAGCAGGAGCGGCCCCACCGCAGGGTCGCGCTGAAGGTCATCAAGGCGGCATGGGCCGATAGCGATCTTCTTCGGCGCTTCGGACAAGAGTCGACCGCGCTCGGCCGTCTCCAGCATCCCGGCATCGCTCAGATCTACGAATCCGGGACCGCGGAGACCAGCTTCGGCGCGCAGCCGTTCTTCGCGATGGAGCTGATCCACGGCCGCCCGTTGACCGAGTATGCCGATGCGCGCGGCCTGGGATTGCGCGAGCGGCTGACGCTCGTGATCCAGGTCTGCGACGCGGTCGAGCACGCGCATCGAAGGGGCATCATCCATCGCGACCTCAAGCCGGCCAACATCCTCGTCGACGAGCACGGGCAGCCGAAGGTCCTCGACTTCGGCCTGGCGCGTGTCACCGACAGCGATGCGCAGGCGACGCGCCAGACGGACATGGGACAGGTGCTGGGCACGCTTCAATACATGAGCCCCGAGCAGGTTCGCGGCGATCTTCTCGAAGTCGACACGCGCACGGACGTCTACTCGCTCGGCGTCATCCTCTACGAGCTGCTCGCCAAGAAGCGGCCGTACGAGATCGGACGGACGCTCCCCGATGCGGTCCAGACGATCCTGCGAACGGAGGCTCCTTCGCTCGGCTCCGTCAGTCGCGCGTATCGCGGAGACGTCGACACCATCGTCCGCAAGGCGCTCGAGAAGGACAAGGAGCGCCGCTACACCTCGGCCGCGAGCCTGTCGGCCGACCTTCACCGCTACTTGGAGGATCAGCCGATCGTGGCTCGGCCGCCGAGCACCGGCTACCAGCTCAAGAAGTTCGGCTTGAGGCACAAAGCGCTCGTGGCGGGGACCGCGGCGGTCTTCCTGGCTCTCTCGGTGGGAATGGTCGCGGCCACGTGGGAGGCGGTCCGGGCGCGGCGAGAGAGCGCCCGCGCCAAGGCCATGAACGGCTTCATGGAGCAGATGCTCAGCGCCGCCGACCCCGAATCGCAGGGCGACAAGGACGTGACGGTCGCCCAGGTGCTGACCCTCGCCTCCGAGAAGGCCGACAAGACGCTGCAGCAGCAGCCGGAGGTGGAAGCGGACGCGCGCATGCTCCTCGGAGCGACCTTCCACTCCCTCGGCAAGCTCGATGAATCGCTGAAGGAGCTGCGGCGCGCCGTCGCGCTGCACGATGCCGGCGCGGGAGCCGGGACCGATGCCCACGTCCAGGCCCTACGCGGGCTGGCCTGGGCGCTCGACGACAACGGCGACCTCGAGGAATCCGCGAAGACGTACGAGCGCGCGGGGACGGTCCTGGCGGCGCTCGGTCCATCGCACGCGAAAGATCTGGCGATGAACTACAGCTCGACGGGACGCGTCAGAACCGAGCTCTCGCAATACGAGGAGGCGGGGAAGTGTCTCGACAACGCGCAAGCGATCCTCGATCGGCTCCCCGGCGACCACACGGCCGAGCGTGCCGACATCCAGGCCAACCGGGCCATCTTGATCAAGAATTGGAAAGGCGATCTCGCCGAGGCCGAGCGCCTGTCCACCGCCGCGGCGGCGCTCTACCGCGAGCACGGTGACCGCATCCTGCTCGCCACCCAGCTCAACGACCTCGCCGTCATCAAGATGCAGCGCGAGCACTACGACGAAGCCAACGCCGTCTACGAAGAAGCGCTCGCGATCGAGCGAGCCGAACACGGCGAGCAGCACCAGGCCACGGCGCGCGTTCTCGAGAACATGGCCGCCGTCGCCTACAAGAAGGGCGACCTCGAGAAGTCGCTCACGCTCTTGAACCAGGTGCTGTCGATCCGCGAGAAGATCTTCGGCGCCGACAGCTTCGCGGCCGCCCGCACCCGCTTCAACGTCGGCGCGGTCGCTCTGGCGAACAAGGAGTACCAGCGCGCTCTCGAGCTGACCGACGGGGCGATCCCGGCGTTCCGCAAAGGCGCCGGGGACAAGAGCACGGAGGTCGCGGTCGCTCTCTCGCAACGCGGCAGCTGCCTCAAGGGGCTCGGCGATCCGACCGGCGCGATGAAGGAGTACCAGGCGTCGCTGGCGATCTACGATGCGGGCAGAGCGCCCACCGACGGAGGACGAATGCAGACGCTCGTCCTGATCACGAGGCTCCAGTGCCAGGAGCGGGACCGGCGCGCCGCGAGCGCCACGGCCGCCACGGCAAAAAGCGCCTTGAAGGGCGACAACCCCGACGAGGCGGTCTGGATCAAGAGGTTCGACGAGGAGATGGCGAAGTGCGGGGACTGATCGGCTCACATTGCGGTCGCGCCGCGCAGATGTCGGTGGCAGTCATGAAAAATTCGCGATCACCGGGTTGTGGTCGCTGAGCTCGTCCCAGCGAGAGCCTCGGACGACGCGGCACGATGTGAGACGTTCCATCCACGACCGGGGGACGAAGATTCCGTCGCAGTGATAGGGCGTGGCGCGATTGGCGCTCCACCTCAAGGTTTGCGCGAGGGCGCGCGTGGGATTCGCGGCCTGCCAGCAGCTGATCAGATCGAATTCCCCCGCAAGCCTCTCCAGGATGCCGCGCTCACCGCGGCTGATCGTGCGGCTCTCTTCGGGACGGCGGTATCCGACGACGACGTTGAAGTCGCCTCCCAGAATCAGATCGGCCCCGGCCGCCAAGGGAGCCAGACGGTCGAGGATCTCGTGCATCGTGCGCACGTACCCGCGGTCTCCCACCGGACAATGAACGCTGAACGCCCGGACCGGCCTGCCGTTCGTCCACGTCGCGCTCTCGAGCGTGCCGCCCACGATCCAGCCGTCGTAGCCGGCAACCGCAATCGGCGATAGTCGCGCGGAGCGGGCCAAGATGGCGCTGCCCCACAGCGACCTGCCCGCCCGACCCCAGACCAAAGCATCCTCCCCGGCAGGCCGGAACCTCTCGTTCGGAGCCTCCTCGGGGCGGCGACACTCCTGGACCAGCAGCAGATCGGCCTTCAGATCGCGGATCAGTCGCGACCAGTGTCCGGCGCGCTTCCTGCTGCCTCCAGCGAGGAAGTTGTACGCGACGATGCGAAGGGACGACATTCGTCCGTCCGCACCTAGGCCCGAGGCATCGCCGTCAGCTCCACGTCGAGCCTTTCGAGCGGTGCGAGCTCGCGCTCGATCTCGACCCCGTGGGATCGCGCCAACAACGCGTGCAATTGGCGGAGTCCCTCCGAGAGGGATGCAGGCCCTGGCTGGAGGATGTAGGTCGATTTGATCTCGAAGATGCGGCCATGGCGCACGGCGCTCACGGTGTTCCATCCCGGTCGATCGCAAATCCTCGTCTTCCTGACCTTCTTGCCGCACCACGAAGCGAACACGACCTCCGGATCGCGGCGCACGACTTCCTCCGATTCGACGATCCGATCGCGTGCCAGAGCCGCGCGCGCGAGCTCCGGGAAAACCGGATCGCCTCCGGCGATCGAGACGAGCTCCTCGACCCACCGAATCCCCGAGATGAGAGGCGCGTCCCATTCTTCGAAGAAGACGCGGAGCCGTCTTGGAAAGACTCCGGCGGAGCGTCGGATCGCTGCAATGCCGGACTCCAGCTCGCCGGCAAGGCACTCGGCCTCGCCGGGGCAACCCACGAGTCCCCCGAGAGCGCGAATCATCTGAAGGATCTCGGCCACCGATCGCTGGTTGAACACCATGACCGTCATTCCGCGGCGAACGAGCGCCGCGGCGATGTCCGCCTGCAGGTCCGAGAACGCGAGCACGAGATCGGGCCGAAGCGATTCGATCTTGTCCAGGTTCGCGCTGATGAAGGCTGAGACCTTCGGCTTGGAACGCGCCTCGGGCGGGCGAACGGTGTACCCGGAGACGCCCACGATCCGATCGCCTTGCCCGAGCCGATAGAGCGTTTCGGTCGTCTCTTCCGTCAGGCAGACGATTCTTTCAGGGAACCCGCTCACGTCGTAATCATACAGGCGAGAGAAGCGGCTCTATGATCTGCGACCTTCCCTCTCCCCACGTGAAGTGGTTAACTTTCCGCGGATGAAGGTGCGTTGCAGATAAACGACGAAGCCGAGACGCAGGAGCGGTTCGAAAAGCTTCAGCGCAAGCTCGTCCCCCTCTGGCGGTCCATCCGCGCCATGGGAGAGGACGAGCAGACGATCGTGGTCGTCCCTTCGATGACCGTCGACAAGGTCTTCCCTGGTGCCGTTCAGCAGGCCTATGAGGAGCGCTTTCTCTTCCTTCTCTTCCTCCTGCGCCAACCGCGCGCACGCATGGTCTACGTGACGTCGCTCGCCATCGCACCCGCGGTGATCGACTACTACCTGGGGCTCCTCCCGGGTGTCATCGCGAGCCACGCGCGACGACGGCTGTTCCTGGTGTCCCCGCTCGATCCGTCCTCGAGGCCCCTGAGCCTGAAGCTGCTGGGTCGCCCCGAGCTGCTCGAGCGGATCCGTGGGCTGATTCCCGACCCGGATCGCGCGCACCTCGTTCCGTTCAATACCACGGCGTACGAGCGCGACGTTGCCGTCGCTTTGGGTATCCCGATGTACGGCTGCGATCCCAAGCACTTCCACCTGGGAACGAAGTCGGGGTGCAGGCGAATCTTCGCCGAGCTCGGGGTCGATCATCCTCTCGGCGCCGAGGGGCTCACGACCGAGGACGACCTCGCCGGTGCGATCGCGGAGATGCGCGCGCGCAAACCGTCCATCGCGCAGGTGATCGTCAAGCTGAACGAAGGCGTCTCGGGGGAAGGCAACGCCATCGTCGATCTGTCCGATCTCGCCGGCGGGGGCAGCGGGACGGCAATCCGCTCGAGGATCCGCGGCATGCGCTTCGACACGCCTTCCATGACGCACGACGGCTACATGGCGAAGCTAAGGGCGGTCGGGGGCGTTGCCGAAGAGCGCATCGCCGGGGACGACTTTCGCAGCCCGAGCGCGCAGCTACGCATATCACCGCTCGGGGAGGTCGAGCGGCTCTCGACGCACGACCAGATTCTGGGCGGCCCGTCGGGCCAGCTCTACATGGGCTGCAGGTTTCCGGCAGATCCCGCGTACGCCGCCGCGATCATGCGCGACGCAGCGCGCGTCGGCTCGCGCCTCGCCGAGGAAGGGGTGATCGGCCGCTTCGCCCTCGACTTCGTCGCGGTGCGCGAGCCGGCCGGAGATTGGAAGGTGTATGCGATCGAGATCAACCTACGCAAAGGGGGTACGACGCACCCGTATCTGACGCTGCAGTTCCTGACCGACGGCGTCTACGACCCCGAGGCGGGGCGTTTCCTGGCCCCGTCCGGCCGTGAGAAGTTCTTCGTCGCAAGCGACGACGTGGAGTCGCCGGCCTACCGCCGGCTCACGCCGGATGATCTGTTCGACATCGCGGTGTGCCGCCGGCTGCACTTCGAGCCGACGCGACAGACCGGAGTCGTCTTTCACATGATGAGCGCTCTTGGCGAGTGCGGCCGCGTCGGCCTGACCGCGGTGGCCGACACGATCGCCGACGCCGATGTCCTGTTCAAGCACACGGTCGCGGCGCTCGACGTGGAGGCCGCGCGTCGCGCGTAGCGTGCGCCGCGCCGCCGGCGCGAATTTGACTCAGCGGCCTGCGCGCGGGGCGATGAACGCGCCCCACCAGTTCGCGCCGACGGGATGGACGCGTCCGCGGTCACCGAGCCACGACGCGAGCGCCTCGCGCTGGGCCGCCGGCGCCAGGACCAGGACTTCGTTACCGCGCGAGGAGATCCACGCTTCGCGCCCCGCGGAGCTTACGATCGTCGCCGGGAGCGCGGCAGACCGCCTGAGCCAGTAGGGCACGAAGTTGCTCGGGAGAGCATGCGCATCGTCGCCGATCAGGGTGATCGTCCGGTCGAGGTAGAACGAGAGGCCGGCTGGGTAGCCTTCGTACGCCGCGATCTCGACCTGTTGCGGGACGCGGGCGAGGCTCTCCGCCAGGGGCTCGACCGAGCGAGCGCGCGCATAGGCAGCAGCACCCGGAAGCGCTACCGTGAACAGCGCGATCTGTACGACACATCCGGCGGCGACGGCGAACCCGACGCGCCGCTCGCGCCACGCGAGGAGCCCGCAGAGCGCCATCAGGAGGAGGGCGCACACGAGCTGCGGCCACACGAGGCCGAGCCACGCGCTTGGGCCGTCTTGCGAGCCCCGCAGCGCGAGCCACCCGAGCGCGGCGGCCCCGGCGAGCGCCATCCCCGCGAGAACGATCGCGGTCCGCGCGACGAGGTGCGACGCGCGCCCATCACGGCGACGCCACGCGTAGCCGAGCCCGCGGCCGACGAGCGCTGCGGCCGCGACGACGCCGGAGAGGATGTACGCGGGTTGCTTCGTACGCGAGAGGGAGAAGAACACGAGGACGACGAGCGCCCAAGCGACGAGCAGTCGATCGGCAGAGGTCAGCCGGGCGCGCTCGCGCCACGCGGCGACTGCCATGGGAGCGAGCAGGACCGTCCACGGCATGAGCGTCGCGAGGAAGACCGGCAAGAAGAACCAGAGCGGCTTGCCCCGATGGAACGCCGGGGTCAAGAACCGGTTGAGCGACTCCTCCACGAGACCGTAGCGCGCGAATTCCGGGTGCGCCCGGACGAGCAGGAGAAACCACGGAAGTACGAGGCCGAGGACGATCGCGACGTTCACCGGTGCGAACACTCGCCGCAGCGCGCGGGGCCGTCCGTCGGCGACGAAGAACGCGACGAGCACAAGCGCTGGGACGATCGTACCGACGGGGCCCTTGACCAGCGTACCGAGCCCCGCGGCGGCGGCACCGGCGGCGTGCCAGCGCCGGTCGGGCATGGCCCCGGCTTCCGCGATGAACCCGGCCAGAATCGCCGCGGTCGTGCACGCGCACAAGGCGCCGTCCATGATCACGATGCGTGAGAATGCGATAAACAGAGGCGCCGTGCCCGCGACGATCACCACGAGCGCGGCGGTGACCGGCTCGTAGACGCGCAGCGAGAACGCGTAGAGCAGCGCCAGCGTCGCGAAGCCGCAGACGACGGAGGGGAGGCGCGCGGCCCAGGCATCGTTGCCGAACGCCCGCAGGGAGAGGGCAACGGCGTCGAAGTACGCCGCCGGCTTGTCCAGGTACGGTAGCCCTTCGAGGGTCGGCACGAGCCACGAGCCGCGCTCCGCCATCTCGCGCGCCACCTCGGCGTTCCGGCCCTCGTCCGGCTCCATGAGCGGAAGCGAGCCGAGGCCCGAGATAAACACCGTCCCTGCGACGAGAAACGCCGCGACGCCGCCCGCCGTGACGAGATGTCCTCTCCGAGTCATGAGCGCAGCGTATCCGCTTCGGGGGACGTGGTGGCGGCGGCAGGGATTTGTTGGGTCACCGTTAAGCGACAGTAGCGCCCGCGGGGTGTAGTGTCCTGTCCTTCCATGGGACGACACATGGTCGTCGAGCGAACGTCGGGTGCGGCGCAGGACGATGCGAGCATGCCCGATGCCCAGAGCGTGCGTCCCTTGCGCATCGTCCAGGTCAATTCGCTCCTCAGCGGCGGCGGCGTGGACAACCAGACGCTCCAGCTGTCCGCCGGGCTCGCCGCGCTCGGCCAAGAGGTCACTCTCGTCATCCCCGAGGAGAGCCGTTGGGCACCGCTCGCGCGAGGGCTCGGAGGAGTGCGCGTGGTGTGGCTTCCCGGTCGGACGAACCGGCCCGTGGGCGTGGGGCGCGCGCTCGCCTCGCTCGTCCGCTCTTTCGACGCGGACGTCGTGCACGCACATCAAGGGCGCGACTACTGGCCTGCGGTTCTCGCCGCGCGAACCTCCGGACGGAACACGCGCGCGGTTGTCACCCGCCACCTCATGAAGCGGCCTCGGGCCTTGAGCCGGTGGCTGCTGCTGCGGACGGCGGACGTCATCGCGGTCTCACGGGCGGTCGAGGAGGTCCTCAGGCGCGATCTCATCGGACCCTCCGATCGGCTGCACGTCGTGCACGGCGGCATCGAGACCGACCGATTCGCGCCGTCACCGGCCGGGCTTCGCCGCGAGCTGCGTTCCCGCTTCGGGTGGGGCGAGCGGGACGTCGTCTTCGGAGTGATTGGAGTCTTCAACCATCCGCGCGGGAAGGGCCAGATGGAATTCCTCGCCGCAGCGCGGGAGGTTCACGCCGCCTTCCCGGAGGCGCGCTTCGCGATCGTCGGGCGGGGCTCGATGGAGGCCGATCTTCGGGAGCGGATCCGCACGTCCTCGCTCGACGGCATCGCGACGATGGTCCCGTTCATGGACGATGTCGCCGGTGTCATGAACGCACTTGACGTCGTGGTTCACCCCGCGGTCGGCACCGAGGCGCTCGGGATCGTGCTCTGGGAAGCGCTCGCGAACGGGAAGCCGGTCATCGCCTCGCGGCTCGACGGCATTCCCGAGGCGTTCGAGGACGGACGGCACGGCCTTCTGGTGCCGCCCGGAGACGTCGCGGCCCTCGCCCGCGCCATGGAGGACTTGGCGCGTGATCCGCAGGCGCGGCGCACGCTCGGGGAGGCCGGGCGGGCGCACGTGCTCGCCCGATTCACGCGCTCGGAGTCGGCCCGGCGAGTCCTCGGCATCTACCGCCGAATCTGCGCGGGGCGGCTCTAGCGTGAGCCGAGCCGAGCTGCCGGCCTACTACACACGCCTCGCGGAGTTCCGGTCCCTGTTTTCGACTGGCACGCCGATCCTCACGTACCACAAGCTCGGACCGCGGCCGCCCCGCGTTCGACGCAAGGGACTCTACCTGTCGACCTTCCTCTTCGACCGCCAGCTCGGCGAATTGCGCCGCGCCGGGTTCGCCTCGGGGAGCCTCGATGCGCTGCCCGGCGCCGTGGTGAGTGCGAGGCCGAGCGTGGTCGTGACGTTCGACGACGGGTGCGCGAGCGTGCTCGACCACGGACTCGAGCCTCTCGAGAGGTTCGGATTCCGTGCGATCCAGTTCCTCGTCGCCGGCCTGCTGGGGGGGACTAACGCGTGGGACGCGGAGCGCGGAGAGGTGGAGGAGCGGCTCATGGACCAAGCGCAGGTCCGCACGTGGGTTGCCGCGGGACATTCCATCGGCGCGCACTCGATGACGCACCCGGATCTCACTCGCATCTCTCCCGTCCGCGCCCGCGAGGAGATCGTCGCGAGCAAGAAGCGTCTCGAAGATCTGTTCGCGGTCTCGATCGATCACTTCTGTTACCCCTTCGGCTCCTGGAACAGCCAAGTGGCGGAAATGGTCCTGGAGGCGGGCTATCGAACCGCCTGCACAACGGAATTCGGCGTCAACACCGCCGATACCCCTTCGCTGGCTCTCCGTCGCATCACCGCCCGCTACCGCTCTCGGTCGCTGCGGTCGTTCCTTCGCACCGTTCTTGGGGCGCGAGCGTAAGCGGCGGCGTCCAAGACGTTTGGCTGCATGCTGTTCTCGCGGTACATTCGCGCCGAGGCGTTGGGGGGGGGCGGCATGCGGGTTCTCACCTTCATTTTGACGGTGGTTTGTCTTCTCTGGACGCCAGCTTCGGCCGGGTGCCCACCCATCACCCTTTCACCCCCGAGTCTCCCCGGGGGAACGCTCGCGACGGCGTACAGTCAGACGATCTCGGCCACGGGCGGATTGGCGCCGTACACCTACGCCGTCTCGGCCGGCGCACTCCCTCCGGGGCTCTCGTTGGCTTCGAACGGCGTCCTCTCCGGCACGCCGACCGCGCTCGGTAATTACGCGTTCACGGTGACCGCTCTGGATTCCAGCGGCGCGGACGGCACTCTCGGCTGTACCGGGAGCCAGCCCTACTCGATCGTGATCGGTTGCTCCACTCTCGCGATCTCTCCGTCCTCCTTGCCCGGAGCGACCCTCGGAGTGGCCTACAACCAGACCCTCGTCGCGAGCGGTGGGAACCCCCCCTACACGTTCGCCGTCACGGCAGGCGCGCTCCCACCCGGGCTCAGCCTGAACGCCGGGAGCGGCGCGCTCACCGGCACGCCCACGGCAACCGGAAGCTTCTCCTTCACCGTCACGACGACCGACGCCCGGGGATGCACGGGAAGCCAGGCCTACACGGTGGCCGTCACTTGCCCGACGATCTCACTCTCGCCGTCGTCCTTGCCGAACCCCACGGTGAATGTTCCCTACAACCAGACGATCACAGCGAGCGGAGGCGCGGCTCCCTACACCTTCGCGGTCGCCGCGGGCTCTCTGCCGTCGGGGCTCAGTTTGAACGGAGCGACCGGCGCGATCTCGGGCCTCCCCACGACGTCGGGCCCTTCGTCTTTCACGATCTCGGCCACTGACGCCAACGGCTGCGTCGGGACGAAGAACTACTCCGTCACGGTCTCGACGTGCACGCTGCCCCCCGCATGGACGCAGGCGGCATCGCTGGCCGCGGCTCGCCAAGGCCACACCGCCACGCTTCTCCCGGCGGGGAAGGTCCTGGTGGCGGGTGGCAATGGGTCGAGCAACCCGGCCAGCGCTCTTTCGAGCTGCGTTCTCTACGACCCCGCGGCCGGAACGTGGAGCCCCACGGGCCCGCTGACCACGGCTCGAGGCGGGCAGAAGGCCGTCCTCTTGATCGGCGGGAAGGTCCTCGTCGCCGGTGGAACGGATGTCTCCGGCTTCGCCGTCGCCGGCGCCGAGATCTACAACCCGGCGTCGGGAACGTGGAGCGCGACCGGAGCGATGGCGACGCCGCGCTACAACCACACGCTGACGCTCCTCCCCGGCGGGAAGGCGCTCGTGGCCGGAGGCACCGCAGGCAGCGCTGCTCTCGCCAGCGCGGAGGTGTTCAACCCGTCGTCCGGAACCTGGAGCGCCGCGCCCCCCATGGTCGGCGCCAGGCTCAACCACACCGCGACCCTTCTCCCCAACGGGAAGGTCCTCGTGGCCGGGGGCTCGGGGAGCAGCGGGGCCGTCCCGACCGCGCAGCTCTACGACCCGTCGTCCGGAACCTGGAGCCCCACCGGCTCGATGGTCTCGGCGCGCTCGGGCCACACGGCAACTCTCCTGTCCAATGGCAAGGTGCTCGTGGCCGGAGGTCTCGGTACGAGCGGGCTCGTGGCGAGCGCCGAGATCTACGATCCATCGCTTGGCACCTGGTCCTCGACCGGCGCCATGATCGCGCCGCGATTCTTCCACTCGGAAACGCTTCTGTTCAGCGGGAAGGTCCTCGTGGCGGGAGGTTCCGGAGGGAGCGGTTTCCTCTCCAGCGCTGAGCTCTACGATCCTTCGGCGGGAACCTGGGGTCCGGCCGGCTCGATGGCGACGACGAGGGAATTCCACACCGCCACGCGCCTGCCGAACGGCAAGGTCCTCGTGGCGGGAGGATGGAAGGGCTCCCTCGGATTGACGGGAGCGGAGCTCTTCGATCCTGCTCCCTGCTACCCCAACCCGATCATCGTGTTTCCCGTCTCTCTCCCGATCAGCATTTTCGCGACGTCGTACAGTCAGACCATCCGAGCGTTCAGCGGCGGCGGAGCCGGCGGTCCGTTCTCCTTCGAGATCTGGGACGGCGCGCTTCCTCCGGGCCTCGCGCTCGATGCCGATACCGGCACCCTCGAAGGAGTCCCCACGCTCGAGGGGACCTTCGACTTCACCGTCGTCGCGAGAGCGCTCGACGGCACCGAGTCCGCCGGGAGCCAGGCCTATTCGCTCTCGGTGGTCAGCCCCATCCCCATCACCGCCTTCTCTTCGGCCACCGACACATCGGTCTCGATGTCGTGGACCGGCGTCGACGGGGCGACCGGCTACTCCGTCTGGCGCGCGCAGGGACCTTCGTGCTCGGACGCGGTGAAGATCACCGACATCCCGCTCGAGGGCACCGCATACGAAGATCAGGGCCTCCAATGCGGCGGGACGTATACCTACTTCGCCACTGCCGAAGGGGTCTGCTGCCTCCCGCCCGGCGGGGAATGTGGGACGGTGACGCTTCAGACCTGCTCGATCCCCGTCGAGGCTGCTCCGTTGAACTGGATCGACAAGGACACGCTCGCATGGCCGTCCGTCGCGGGAGCTTGGAGCTACAACCTGTACCGAGGAACGCGCTCGAGCCTACCCGCCCTGCTGGACGGAACTGCCAACTCCTGCACCGTCTACGAGGGCGCTGCCGCGCTGTCCTGGGGAGCGGGCGATCCATCGCTCCTGCAAGAGGGAGACTTCTACTGGTACCTCGTGACCGCTGTGAACACCGCGGGCGAGGGATCTGCCGGCGACGCGAGCGCGGGGTTCCGCACCGTCAACTCCTCGGGCGCGTGCCCGTGACCTGAGTTCAGCATCGGGGGGAAAGATGTTGTCCTCCGGACGGATCTTCGACGTACATTCCGCCGGACACCGACGCGGGGACCCACGCCATGTCATTGATGCGCAGCTCGCTGATCCTCGGGATCTTCCTGACCGCCGCCTCCACGGCGAGCGCGCAAGTCTGCTCGACTCCACCCTCGGAGGCCCGGAACCTGACCGTCTCCGGCAGCAACCCGACGCACCTGAGTTGGCAGCCACCCGCCGATGCCGGCGGCTCGACCACCATCCTCTACGACGTCCTGGGCAGCTCGACCCCCGGAGATTTCTCGGCCGCGCAATGCCTCGCCAGCGGGACGTCGGCGACCACGTACGACGAGAGCGGCTTCACGGGCATTCGCTACTACCTGGTCCGGAGCCGCAATGCCTGCGGTAGCAGTCTGGGATCCGGATCCAACGGCAATCCGCGCACCGGCGCCGCATGCCCGCAGAGCGACGGCGGGCAGTGCTTCAACAACTTCGACTGCGTCACCACGTCCTGCTGCAGCGGCTTTTGCCGCAATCTCGCCACCAACACGGACAACTGCGGCAACTGCGGCAACGTGTGCTCCACGGTGAACGGCACCCCGAGCTGCGGCGGCGGAACGTGCACCATCGCCTGCAACACGGGGTTCATGAACTGCGACGGCTCCGCGACGAACGGTTGCGAGTGCGGAGGGAACCTCTGCTGCAGCGGCGCGTGCGAGCCCGCGCACTTCAACGGCCTCGGGCAGAGCTTCGACGACTGCGCGCCGCTCGGTACACCCGGAACCGGCTCCACCTACACCCACACCCTGGCCGTCGAGGCGCGGGCGGCGTGGCCGTTCCCCGCCGTCATCGATGACGACTGCATTTGCGGCACCGGGACCACGACGACGTGCGTGTATCGCCAGACGGCGACGAGCTGCGCGGTGTGGGAATTCAAGAACGCGACGGGGCTGAGCTCACCAGCCGGACACGTGAACCTGAATACCGCGAACAACGGCTGCGTCTGTCCCTCGGGCACCGACGCGACCTGGAGATAACTCGTTCGGCTTCGAGGCCTCGCGTTGGTCCCAGTGTCGTCGCGCTGATTCAGGAGAGCCGCATCGTCGTGGTCGAGAATTGCTTGGGGAGTTCAGGAAGCGCTGACCAAGCGGACAGCGCTCCTGCCGACCTACGCACCCCCCGTTCCAACTGGTGCTTCCCTCTCTGATCCAATCCCACTACACATCCAGTTTCCTCGAGCCCAGCCACTTGACCTTGTCCGGGTCGCGGTGATCGAAGAAACTGCTGGTTCCAGTGTCGAGTGTCGCGATGGCTTCGACGTCCTCGGTGCTCAGATCGAAGTCGAGCACGTTGTAGTTCTCTACCATTCGTTCCTTCCGCACTGACTTGGATAACACCACGATTCCGCGCTGCGATAACCAGCGAAGTATCACCTGAGCTACGCTCTTCTTGTATTTTGTTGCGAGCATGACAAGCGTCTGATTTTCGAAAAGATGATTCCGCCCCTCGGCAAATGGAGCCCATGCCTCAGGCTGGATTCCGTTGGACTGCAAGAACGTCTGCGTCTCATGCTGCTGCAAGAAGGGGTTGACCTCGATCTGATTGACCGTTGGTGCTACTTCGTTGTGCAGCATGAGGTCCATGACGCGGTCAGGCTGAAAGTTCGCGACGCCAATTGCCTTGACCTTTCCCTCCGCGTACAGATGTTCCATGGCACGCCATTCGCCATACACGTCGCCAAACGGCTGATGGATGAGATAGAGATCCACGTAGTCCAATTGCAGACGCTTCTGGGATCGCTCAAACGCTTCTATGGTCCCATCGTACCCGTTTCGCTGGATCCATAGCTTTGTCGTGACGAACAACTCCTCCCGGGCGACTCCACTGCGCCGGATTCCCCGACCTACAGCTTCTTCATTGAGATAGGACGCGGCCGTGTCGATCAACCGATACCCGGTCGCAATCGCGTCGACGACGCACTGTTCGCAAACCGCTGCATCCGTGATTTGGAACACGCCGAATCCGAGCATCGGCATCGGGAGCCCGTTTGAAAGTACTACCTGTTGCATTGGCATCTCCACTTGAGCTTGCGTCGGAAACGGCACCCCGCGTGAACGGGTTCGTGCTCGCATCCGGAGCATAACAGGAGCACAACGGGCAAGAAGAGCCACGCTAAGTTGCGTTCTCCGAGAGAGTTGAGTAGTGGAGGCGGCGGGCAGTCTTCCCGCATCCGCCTGAAGAACAAACGGTTGAAAGCGCACTGCTTTCGTCGCGCTTGGTGGAGGCGGCGGGAATCGAACCCGCGTCCAGGTTCAAACGAAAAGAGCGATGGCGCGCGACTTCCGCTGCCAGGGCTCGTTTCTCCGCCGAATCCGTTGCCCCGTTGAGTCCCCTGGAGTCCCCTCCAGTCCCCTGGAGTCCACCGCAGTCCTGGAGACATTTTGGAGACGGGTTCACGAAGTCGGGCGTCCCTCGTTAGTCCTTGGACCGTGGCCTGTCGGAGCCTGGGAGTCGCGGTAGGTCAGACCCGCCAAGTCGTGGGCGCCGTAATTGCCGGACGTCACTCCGATCCCGCCGGCAGGAGCGACCAGTCCCATTTTGAAATCTGTGTACGCCGCCCCACCATGTAGCAGTCGGATCGATTCTGCGACGACAAGACTTGCAGCGGCTGCGCCAACAAAAGGCACCGCGATCGCCTTTTCAGCGAGTTGGACGCGTCCGCACTCATCACCGTGGAGGCGCGCGTAGGCGGCACTCTCACGAGCTACGCGCGCTCGATGCTCCTGTTCTAGTGCGACTTCTTCTGGGGAGACGTCCGGCCAAAGTTCCACTGCTCTTCGGGGATTGGGAAGTGAATGGAGACTGATCGTGTCGAAGTTGCTGGTCATCCCTCCGAGCCCGCTCTCGATCACCCGCGTGAACTCGGCCGTGGCTAAGTGTCTACGCGCCGAGTTTGAGTCAAAACCGCACAACGCCAGCTGCGGCTCATCGGTGTGACAACGAAAGTCAGAATGGAACCGCCGCTCGATAATTCTGGTCTTGAATCCGCGTTGCTCCAGCCACGCACTGCAAACCCGCGTCTTGTACGAACCAACATTGTTAGTTCTGAAGATGAGGCTGGTTTCGAGATTCTCCGATGCGACCTTATCGAAATCGTTCAGGAAGAGCTCCATCGATCGCGGATTTGCGTACGGCAAGGTGGCGAGCGCCCACAGATAGGCGTTCCCCAAGTGCCCCAAGCCCAGTACCCAGAGGTCGCCAGGTAGGAACTCCGCGGGAACCCCGAGCGCTGATGGGTCGCGAACGTCAGCGTCAGGCTGCCAGAGAGATAGCGCGACCGTACGTCGGCCCGCCTCGATGCAGAAATCGGCGAACGACAGGAATATCTCCGACATTGCGAGAGCGGCGGCAAGGATGCCAGAGACGGAGCAGTACTCCCGCTCGGTCAGGCGTTCCATCTCGCAAGCGGGACCGACCTTCGCAATCCAGCCGTCGAACGTGACGCGGAGGGCCTTGATCGGCGGAACGGCGTTTCCGAAAACCACGGCGTGGCAACCCGGCTGGTAGCTCCCCAAGCCCGTCAAAGCCTTTGGCCCCAAGATGTTCATGAGCGCCTGGCCGAAGGTGAGGTTGAGCACAGGCCATAGCAACAGCGGCGTTTCCGCCAGATGTGCGTGAAGGGAGACGCGCACGGCGCCGGGAAAGCAGCGCGTCGCGATGTTGGCAGCCGTCAGGACGGCGAGTTGCAGCGTGTACGAGGACGCCACGTCAGAGCCACACACTAGCGTGACGCCATGCGACTGCCGACGGGCGAGTGCGTCCTCCACGTTCATTTCATCGCGGTCGACGAACAACTTGGAGATGCGCGAGAGCTGGATGTCGGGCGTGGTCATGCGTCTCACCAAAGAGTCAAGACCACCCGCCGTGTCTTGTCGCCCGGCGCGTGGGTTCGCCATTTGAAATCGCCGAGGTACTCATAGATGCCGACGCCGCTTAACGACCACGAACTCGTGCGAGCAAACTTCGGCACGATGATCGCGGTGTGACCGACGATCGGCATCATGGGGTTTCGCTGGTCGATCGAACTCTGTCCGACGCCATCGCCGGGATGCGTGTGCACATCCGCGAGCACAGCGAGACCTTTTTCCCGGCAGTATTTCCAGAACGCGGCATATCCGTCTGCGTGGAAGGCGATGGCGCCCGCTTGATAGGCAACCGAATCGAGATCGTCGTAGCAGACGAACGTCGTGACGCGCGTGATTCTCCCTTGTTGGCGACCCAGCAAGAAGGCGCCGCTTTCGCGCCTGCCGCCTCCGCGTCGCCGCAATTGGAGAATCACCCGCATCCACGTCAGCCTGGGAATCTGAATCGTCGTGTCGGGGACGCTAGACGCCAAGGTAATCTCCGCTGTTCAGAAGTGCATGAAACTCCGCGAGGTAATCAGTGATTGTGTGGTCCGCGGTCCAAACCAGGTGCGGCTGCTCGGTGGTCCAATTCGGATGACTTTGAGCCGCGACCCGGTCGTATGGATGATAGAAAACGGTGTTGTTCCAGTCCGTCCGGAATACCTTGGCGAAGCGACTGTCCGGCTTCCCCTTCGGACGCCTGGCGAGATCGAGCGCAGCGTTGGTGGCGGGGTCCCAAAACGTACCCGTTGGTGCGACGGATCGATACCCGGCCGCGTCGAGCGAAAGATAGAAACGGTCCGGCGCGCCAGCGCGGGTCGCCGCCTCGATCCAGAAGATCACGCGTGGCCAAGTCAGATCGGTCGGCTGCATCTCTTTCTCGGGCCGGCCCCACCAGCCATTCAGCACGCCATTTCGGAAATCGGCCGACAAGAGGTCAGCTTGGAAGAGGCGTTGGTCAGGCTGCTCCATGTGCTCATCCCTGGGGCGTGACTTCCCGGACGAGGTTAAAGCAGATCGAGCAGACGGCCGCCTGCACGAGTTCGCCCAAGTGCCGATCGGCCCTCGGCCGCTCGGTGGAGTTGCAAAGCTGCAGAACGTATTCAGCGGCCGCGGCCGGGTCGAGGTGCAGCTTCCGGCGCGCCCATGTCGTGACGACCGCGATCGTCGTAGCCGGTGAAAAGCGGTGGCGCTTCGTCTGGCCGCTGAAATGGACCTCGACTGCGACGTGCCGGCACTTGTGGACGTGCACATGCCGGTGCCGCCTGAGATCGAGCTCTTCGAGCGTCAAATTGACGTCAGCCGGGTCGTGCTTGTCGACTCCGTCCTCGACGTCCTCCAGCTCGGTCAGCGCCTCACCGCACTCGCCCACGAAGACGTAAACTTCTCCCCCCTCGCCGGTGATGACCCCGGCCCGCACCAGCACCGTGCGGAGCGTTTCCGCTGCGGACCCCGTGGCGACCGTCGGTTTCGCGCCCTGTGCGTGAACGAACAATTCAACGTTCTGATCGGCCATGACTTTTCACCTTTCCGAAAGGCGCCAACGAATCCACGAACCCTGCGCTCGGGGGGTCGAGGCGCCCTGGTAAGCTGTCCATTGGGACAACGACGTGACCGTGATAAATTCCCTCGTGAGGCCAACGAATCTTGCGCCGATCAGAGGTCTGTTGTCCATACAGACAACATGCTAGAGGTCCACGGTAGCCCTGTCAAGGAGGAGGAATGGCGCAGCCAGCACTCGGATTGCTGCTTAAGCGACTACGCGAAGAAAGAGGACTGTCGTTGCGCGAACTGGCGCAGTTCGCAGAAGTCGATCACGCGTACATCTATCGCTTGGAAGCCGGCGACAAGGAGTCCCCCTCAGAAGAAACGCTTTCAAAATTGATCCGCGCCTTGAAGGTCGTCGGCAAGCGCGAGGGGAATATGCTCCGATACATCGCGGAGCACAGCGACACAAACCCCGCCCTCGTGGCCTTCGTGCTCGACGACAAGACGATCACCTACGAGCTTTTCACCTCGGTGGCGGCGATCGCCTTCCGTGGCGCTGCCCGACCGGACTTGCCGAAGCTCTTCGAGCGGGTACGCAGAATTCTGGATGACGAGCATGGCACTCACTGAATTTGCAGTCGTTCATAAGGCGCGGAAGTTTGTCATCGACGTGAATCCGACCGCCATCCCGGTCTCGGTTGAGGACTACGCGCGTAGCGTTGGCGCCGTGATTCGCCCACAAACCGATCTCGGGCCCGACGAACCCGGCATGTCCTTCGCTCACGACGGCAAGCGATATATCTGTGTGAACGCCGGAGATCGTCCGGAGCGCCAGCGATTCACGGTATGTCACGAGGTCGCGCACATCGTCCTCGGGCTCCAGTCCGACCACAGTGAACCGCAATGGAGTTACGCCAAGCGACCGCTCGCCGAGATCTTTTGCGACGTGTTCGCCGCAGAATTGCTTCTGCCGTACAAGTCGTTTCAACCCGCGGCGGTGGAATCGTCCACCGGGCTGGCCGCGGTGGACGCCTTGGCTGACCGGTTTCTCGCATCCACAACTGCAACCGGCTCCCGGTTTGCCAGCGTGGTCACGACGCCGTGCGCATTCGTGCTCTCCGAGCATGGGAAAATCAGATACGCATCGAGGTCCAAATCGCTGATCGACGCCAGCGCTTGGATTCCACCTCGGACTGATCTGCCGCGCGGTACCCTTTCACACAGGGCACACGCAGGCGGGCCGATGGATCGGGAAGAAGTTGACGCCGCTGTTTGGTTCAGCAATTGGGAACGCGGCGGCAAGCTCCTCGAGGAAGCCAGGTATCTGGACCAGTGGGATCAGACCCTGACACTGCTATGGTTTGACGATGATGAAGTGCCACCGTTGAAGCGTCGTGCACGCGACGACGACGATGCCGTTGGCCTCCGAGAGGATGAGGAAGAACTCGGATTGCAGGAGCTAGATGGACATCTCCCTTGGCCTGGAAAGAAACGCCGTAGGTAGGAGCGGGTACTTTGTGAGCACGCTGCGCGACTACCGGCGGAACACGCGGGCTAGACACTTCGCCTGGCGGGTCGTGCGCCAAGTACGCGGTTGCCAACGCCCCGGCCGAGCTCGCCTGTGACAACGGACTGTGGCGAGCGACAGGTGCCATCCCGGATCGACGCTCCCCTGTTTCACCTTGACTTGGTCCGCTGTATCCTCGACGATCGCGATAGGTTCGGCGCGTAAAGAAGGATCCGCGAGCGATGGACCAATGGACTACGTTGATCAACATTCTTCGTCGTCTCACCGGCCAAGACGCACCGCTGCCCGCTGATCGGTCGGCGAACCTCGCGGCGTTTTGCGCCGGCGGATCGCCCCTGGGATATAGCCAACTGAATGAGCTGCTTCTCCTCCTCGGATACGACCGCGTGAGTCAGACCTTCTTTCAATACCTCGTTGATGAGAGAACCGAGTACATCCCAGGGGCATTCATCAAGGACCTTGACGCCCTTGAACGCGCCACAGAACGGCTGACGAAGCTGTCCCTTCTGCTGTATGGAAACACGAAGTTCGGCTTCAAGACCCTTTCAAGGGACCCAACTGAGCTCCGACGCGTGCTCAGCTACCTAGCACCTCTGCCAGAGGACGCGTTTCAGGCGAGAAACAATCCAATAACGCCGATTGAATTGGTTGATGCAGAGGACACCCCGTATCTCGGATACATCATCCAAAGAGAGATTCGGGAGCGCCTTGCGGATCACCCGAACGATCCTGCAGCCCGAGAAGCGGAGACCAGGATGAATGCGGTGATGGCCGCAGGAAAAAGGAATCACGAATCCTATTTGGCCTCTGATCACCTTGATGTGTATGTGGCAACTTCGATGCGTCGACCTCAGGAGTACGTGGCCGTCAGCAAGCTGACGCAGGAGATCTTCAGCCATCCCGCGCTGACAGCCCTGAAGCTGCGGTGGTTTGATCCAACCCAGGCGTATTGCCCTCATCGAATCGACAAGGGCTTATCAGAGGCTCTGATGTTGCGCAGGGCAACCTGCACGATCTATCTCGTCCAGGAATCCGATACCCTTGGCAAAGACTCAGAGCTTGCCTCGACTCTCGCTCAGGGTAAGCCGGTTATCGCGTTCGTCCCTTTGGTGGACGAAGCATATGTCGATGAAATACTTGCTGGCGCGGACGGTGAGAAGCGCAAGCGAATAATCCTTGAGCAACTTAGGCTGCTGAATCCCGGCTTGGCGTGGGTGGACGGCGACGTTCGACGGTGGCTGATCGATCCCGCCTCCTGGGACGAAGCGGCTGCGGGCGCGCTCCTCATCCATGAAATGCAAGCGCACTATGACCGCCGTGCCGAGACTTTGAAGGAGCATCACCCCCTCGGGATTCAGGTTGATCTCGAATCAGGTGTCGCCAACGGCGTCTTGGTTGTTCGGACGGTCGACCAATGCGCACAGTTGGTGAAACGAATCATGACGAACTCGCTGGAGTTCACTGTCGAAACAATTCAGGAGGACGGCCAGGAGTACCTCCTGCTTCGTGAGCGAATTTCGAACTCAGTCTATCGCGTCATGACGGGTGACCGAATGTTGACAAATGCGTTTTGGAACTACTACATCGATCAATTCACGGAGTAGAACGACATGAGCGACAAGCCTAAGCCCCGTCCGCAAGTCAGCCCTTATGATCCAGCTGCAGTACGTCGGAACAGTGATGCTTACAAGCCAGGTGCGACAGCGGTAAATAGCCCGTATAACCCACGGGCCGTGAAGCCACCTACGCGCAAGTCTTGACTGTTGGCACCGCGACCCCAGATTCGCACGATCGCCACAGCACGCGCTTTGGCCTTCCCCCGGCGTTCTCAAGTGGTCCGCGCACCACTCGTGGCGATTAGATCATGATCTGGATCGTCCTGAGGAGGTGGCAAGATGGGCCGGGGATCGGGTAACGGACACCGATTGACTTCTGCTGAGCGGCTGGAATTGCAGCGTCGAGATCGGTCCGGTGAGACGCACCAGTCTGCCGCTGTGGCCATCGGGTGTTCCGCGAAGTCGGTGCAGCGCCTTCTGGTGAAGACAGGAGGGTTGATGCCGAGAGTGACACCACAGTCACCGCTGCGTCTGTCGCTTTCTGAGCGGGAGGAGATTTCGCGTGGCCTCCTTGCTGGCGAGTCGTGCCGCCGGATCGCCGCTCGGCTGGGCCGGTCGTCATCGACCGTGTCACGAGAAGTCTCGGCCGGTGGTCGTAGAGTTCGGTATCGAGCTTGGCGGGCTGAGGAGCGCGCTCGCCGGCGAGTGCGCCGACCGAAGACCGCCAAGCTGGCGGCGTCGCCTAGGCTTCGACGTGAGGTAGAGCGGTGGCTCGCTTTGCGGTGGTCGCCTCAACAGATCGCGGCGAGATTGGTCCACGACTACCCCGACGATCTGGAGATGCGCGTGTCGCACGAGACGATCTATCAATCACTGTTTGTGCAGGGCCGCGGGGCCTTACGCAAGGAACTCACTCGCTGTCTGCGCACAGGACGAGCCCAACGACGGACACGCGGACGCGCCATCGGCGGTGGTCATTTGACAGACATGGTGCTGATCAGTGATCGACCCGCTGAGGTAGCAGACCGAGCGGTGCCGGGTCACTGGGAAGGCGACCTGATTGTCGGTAAGAATGGAAAGTCCGCCATCGGGACGTTGGTGGAACGACAGACCCGGTTCGTCATGCTGATGAATCTCAGCAAGGGTCGCCTTGCTATTCATGTCAGGAATGCGTTGGCAGACAAGGTCCGTGATCTCCCCGAGCAGCTGCGGCGATCGTTGACTTGGGATCGCGGCAAGGAGATGGGCGAGCACGTTCGATTCACCGTCGCTACCGGCGTACAGGTTTACTTCTGCGATCCGCGGAGCCCCTGGCAACGGGCGACAAACGAAAACAGCAATGGTCTGTTGCGCCAGTATTTTCCCAAGGGCACAGACCTGACGGTGGACAACCAGAGGCAATTGGACGCGATCGCCGCCGAGCTCAACGGGCGGCCTCGACAGACACTGGGATGGATGACACCTTCAGAAGCGTTTTCCCGCGTTGGTGCGATGACCGCATTGGAGTTCCCAGGATTCACTGGAGACGCCGTCGGGCCGATTTCTGATCCGTTTCGAACCGCTCGGGGCTCACGCCGCCCAGATGACCATGACGGCGAGTGGGATTGTAGAACCCATCGATGTAGTCAGCGACATCCTTCAGCGCGAGCTCCCGGCTCTTGTAGATGTGTTTCTTGATCCGTTCCTTCTTCAGACTGCTGAAGAATGACTCAGCCACGGCGTTGTCCCAACAGTTCCCCTTACGGCTCATGCTTGGCTCGAGGTGGTTGGAGCGGCAGAATCGACGCCACGCGTCGCTCCCGTACTGGGAACCTTGATCCGAATGAATCAGCGTGCCTCTTGGTCGTCGTCGGCGTACAGCCATCAGCACCGCATCGAGAATAAGTTCACGACGGATGGTGGGACTTGCAGACCAGCCGACGATCTTGCGCGAGAATAGATCCATGACGACCGCGAGATAAAGCCAGCCCTGCCATGTCCGAATGTACGTGATATCCGTGACCCAGGCCTTGTTGGGGCGTGTGACCGTAAACCGTCGCTGCAGGATGTTTGGGATCAATACCGCCGGTTTTCCAACGGACCAGCGCCGGATCAGCCGTGAAGCGCACGAAGGTTGTTCACCCGCATGAGGCGAGCGACGCGATGCTTGCTGCACGTCTCGCCTGCCTCCCGCAGATCCAGGAAGATTCGTGGAGCGCCGTAGACTCCGTGACTTGCGGTAAAGGCAGCGCGGATCAGGCGAAGAAGTCTCGCATCCTCCTGGGCTCGATTGGAAATCGGCTGCTTGAGCCATTCGTAGTAGCCGCTCTGGGCGACTTCGAGGATGCGGCACATCGACTGAACGTCGTATCGGTCTCGGTGTGCCTTGATGAACTCATAGGTCGATCGAACTCGCCCAATACGGAATCGCGTGGACATCGGCTTTGACCTCTCGTGCTATCCCGATGCTAACGCGCCTCCACCAAATCCTGGGAACTCCAATTCGCCGATTCGTGAGGATATCGATTCGTTCAGCAGGGACGTACTTGAAGAGCGCCATTAGGGTTCTCCGAGGGCTTGGTCTCCCAGATGCTCTTGAGCTGAAGAGTCGGTTCGGCACGGCGATCCTACGATGCGCAGTCCGGGTCACATTCTAGTGATACGACCCTACTGTTTCGGAGCGCTTCGAGTAGATCGTCGCTTACTTCGAAAGCGTTCTCCTCGGTACTGGCTACTCGCAAAACGCTTCACGATTCCTGCTTCTGAGAATTTCTCGGCGATGACGTGCGGGTCGTCGTGAGTACGCGTCGCAGCCAGGGAACGAGCGATGAGTGCCTCCAGCTCGACGACAGCATTCCGGGGCGGTCTGCACCGTCGCGGGTTGCTCGGGAGATTCAACACCCACTTCATGAATCGATCCGGCTCAGACAGATTCGGCCAGACACCCCACTCTGCGATACCACGCACAAGCATCGAGCGATGTGCTTGAGGTAGCCAAGCGCTTTCTTCCGAGAGGAGCCATATGAGGTAGTCGAAAGTTTCGTAGAACTTCGGGCATGGACCGCCGACATCCCCCTGAACGAATTGACAGGCCGCTCGGACCGCATCAATGGAGTCCGGATCGGTCACCCGCAGCGCCCACGCGTCGTCGCCGGGGTCCTTGGTCATCGCTTCGTCAAAGAGCGTCTCCATCTCACCGCTGAGGCCCGGAATAGTGAGTTGAGGAGCGTAGCTCGCAAGCCAACTCGGGAACCGATGACACGATTCCTCGAGCCCCGGCATTTCTTTCACGAAGGCGAGCACGTCACACGGGTCCGAGATCTGGGTGATCCGTCTGGCTTCCGCTTGCTCCACCCAGCGGAGCTGCAGTGCAGTCCACGCGAGGCGCACTCCCCGGTCCCCACCACGAGAACTGTGGTTCGGGAGCGGGAATGCCCAGCGCCCCCAACAGACCTCGTCAGGAACGTGAAAACCCACGGGTAGCATCCGATTGCTTGCCTCGATGATATCGAGCCACCATTCGTCCGAAATCACAGGCGGTGAAACGCCAAACGCGATCAACTCATCGCGGGCTACTACTAGCGGGCTCTCCTGTGGGCGCACAACGCGAAGAATCTCCCGACACACGGCCGGGATCCCGTCATCCGTCGAGACCGCGACCAGATCGGCCAATGGGCTGGAAAACTCAAGTACATCATCACGTGACACCTTGTGCCAAATCGGGATGATCACCCGCTCGTCGCCCCTCATTTGGCGAGCGACGAGCCCGTTCAGTTCCCACTGCGGCCACCGCTTTGAAAAGAACGCCTCGCTGAGCACCACGAGTCCGTGTCGACTTCTTGCCAGCCCTCTATCTATCGATTCGCGAAGGCTGTCGCCAAGTCGCAAGGAGAACTCGTCGTACCAGACTTCAATGTGCTGGCTGGCGAGGGCAGTCGCCAGCGGGCGGGCAATCTCGTCCTTATCCTCGGAAGCGTGGCAAATGAATACGTCGTAGAGCAAGCGCTACCGCCGTCAAGGGGCGCGCAACACGCAAGAAAAATCCCGCGCTTCAATGTCTAGTTCCCGCGAAAACCGTCCTAACGTACTGCTGAACCCCGCCGTGCCCGTAACCTGCATCGTTCGGAGTCTTCCAGCATCTCCAGCTTGCGATCTCAAGTAAGCGACCTGGTATTCCGACAGAAGAGCCACGTAATGCAGCGTGTGACGATCCGATCGCGGCTCGATCGTTCGAACTCCGTCGAGCAAGCCGGTGGCGACGAGCTGTCCGTTCGTCCAAACATTGATCGACATCCCCTCAAACCTGATCGGAAGATTCGAGAGATTCACGACTGTAAACCAAAGAGTGAGACGCGGGATCGACGATCCAGCGCTGATTTCGCCTGGGGAGTCTCGTCGAAGGCACACCTGAACGTCTTGCAGGAGCGTCTCCGGACTCCAGATTCTCCGCAACAGCAGCCCGGGCATGCGAGCTGCCGCCTTTCCGACCAGGCTTCGAGCGATCTCCATTACCACTGTCTGCACCTCAATATTTATCTTCAGGTTGGGAGATCCTCACTCGCAATCACTATGAACGCGATGACGAAGATCTCCTACCCATCTGCGCCCTGCCCCTAATTTCACAGCCCACAGAGGCCCTCACGCCGCCGTGGGCTGCGTCTTTGGCAACTAGTGTTTCTTGTCCTTCGGTGGGTTCGGGTCGCGGCCGTAGGAATCCTTGTCCCGGATTCTTCCGTCACGACCATGGATGACAACCTCACCGCCGGTTGTCTGCGCGATCTCTCGAGCGTGGTCGATCGCCGCTGCTTGCGTGTCATGGATCGAGCTCGCGCGTTCAGCGCCGGGCTTCTTCACTACCCAATCGCCATCCTGGGGAACTACGTGTCGGTCTTTGTCGCTCATTGGTGAAACTCCTAGAATGGGGGCGCAGTTCGTGCGCCCCCATGGTTCCTATTAAGTGAGGTGCGTTCCGATTTAGCGGTACGCGCCGGTCTTCGACTTCGTCAGATCGACCGTGGGCGCCGAAGGGCCGACCTTCTTGCAGGCCTCGATGCCGTTGTCGCGGCCCCAGGACGATGTGTACGTCTCCGAGGTCCCGAGCTTCTGGTGGTTCTCCGCGTTCAGCGTGAAATAGTGCTGGCCGTTCGCCGTGTTGCCCTTCTGATAGCGGATGTCGTACGGCGAGTTCGCCATGGCGGAGGCTATCCCCTTCTCGGCGGCCGGCTTCGTCGTGTAGGTCTCCGACGTCAAGAGAGTCTCGTTGTTGTTGCCCTGCAGGGTCCAGAAATACTGGTCGTTCTTGCTGTCCTTGAGTTCGTATCGAGCAGACACGGGGGGTACCTCATCGGACGCCTTCGCGTCCTGTTTTAGGGACCCGGCACCCGTCGGCTTCTTCGAATTCCCGCTATACTGCGGGTGGAGGTATTTTCCGAAGCCTTCGGGCACCGGGGAATACTGGTTAGGGCCGTCGAAAGACGGCCCTTGCCTTTGGTGCTGTCCTACTCCGTGCGGGCAGCTTCCTCACCCCCCTCCTCATCGTCACCGAGCGTGAATTTCACGCCGTCCTTATCGCGTTCGAAGCCGATTCGTGCGCGATCTAGCTCTGTCTGTATCACACCGAAGATCTTTTCGACGTCGGCCCCCGTATAGGCGTAGGACGCCGTGTTCGAGCATTTTCCTAGTAGACGAATGTCCCGGAGTACCTTGCGGGTGCGGGGTTGAGCAACGTCCAGAAATCTCTGGCGCTTCGACTTTCGGACCGGTTTTTCGGTCGCGTCGGACATGCTCGACCTCCTGCCGTCTATTATAGCAGACTGAAACGCGAATCGTGCCCCTGTCAGCGACCCAGACCATTTTAGTGGGTGACAGAGCTATGACGCTACGCACAAGAGACCGGCGCCCTATCGTGGATAGAACTCCGGTTGCCGTCAATGTCGTCAGCCAAGAAGCGTCTTGAGCCGGTCGGCGGGTAGCCTGTCCCGCTGCTCGCCCTCTCCGAGTTTGGATCGCGCTCAGGAACATCCGCCGCTCGAGCCGGCCGTAGAACTCGCACAGGCACTTGGCGCCTGCCTCTCATCGCCACCGAACATCAGCACGAGGCGATCCGTCATGTCGATCAGGAGCTACTCCTGATATTCCAAGAAAGACGAGCCCATGAGTGCGATGACATTCGGGAAACCAGCCTGATGGACCCATGCTGACTCGCCGACAGACGGCTTAGTCGCCACTCGACGCTAGCGATCCCGCCCGCCGGGGATCTTCGGCGTGTTTTGCACTAACTCGGAGTCGGACTGAAGATAGAACACAAGTGCGAATCCCACCGCGTCGAAGATCGACGTACGAGTATCCTCACTCATCCAAGCCTTCCGAATCGGCGGTACACGGGGCCCAAGCTCGGGGAAGTGGGCCGAGATCGCGATCACGACGGCTCGTTTGTTGACGCTCTGATTGCCGGCGAACAGCTCAAGGACGTGCCGTCGGGGTATTCTCGCTTGCGCGATCCCGTGAGATCCGGCGTCCGCGCATACCGACAGAATCAATTCTTGGGCACGATCACGCCTCCGGGAATCGCGATGGGACGTGTCCTCAACAATCAAGGCATCGGGGCGGTAGTGCTCGACAAGAGCGGTCGCCTGGTCAAGCGCTGCTGCGCTGTCGGCGCGTCTCGTGTCCTTGGTTCCCCAGTCGATGAGGCGTGTGGCGCCTTCGAGCACGGCGTAGCCAAACCCACGACTGGTTGGATCAATCGCCACGACACGGTATAGGTCTTCCCTCCTTTGGTCAGACATGGTGATGGGTCTAGGACACTCGCCGTAGGATGTCGCGAAGGACTTCGAGCTTGTGCCGTAATACCGGATTCGGCGATCGGCCTTCGAGGCGGAGAACCAGCGCACTTGCCCGTTCGCCGACATGATGCGCGATTCGCTCATAGAGACCCGCGAAGAGCTCAGCGGATGACTCCGCGAAGATGACCTGGTAGGCGAGCGCGGTCTCGAGTCCGGGCTCGCGGTCGAATTGCTCGTAGCGGGAAACGCGGGTGCCGCTCTCGGTCCCCAGAAGGAACGCCAGTTCGTCCTGGGTGAGGTACGCCCGTTTGCGGAAGGTCCGCAGGTAGTTGGGCAGTTTCATTGCCATGGGTTTGTTGTTTGTGCTTTCCAACATAGTAGCGAACTGTCAGCGGTCGTACAGGGGTACAAACATGCCTAATTCGGCAGTGTCAAGTGGAATAAGTGAGGACTGTCTGTGTACACACGGCAACAAACAACATGGTTCACGCCTCGGGGACAAGGGGGACTTTGGGGACTTGATATGAAGAAAGCCTCGTACAAACAACATTGGAGCATCGCTGCAGTTAGCCTAGCGAAGAGTGCGCCCGAGAAGCGCTAGTACAAGTGAGCGGAAGTCCCCGAACTCCCCGAAGTCCCCACTTGCCGGCGACCGAGATTCCCCGTGGTAGCCTTCTTGGTCCAGACAATAGAAACTCCGAGGGACACTCATGCCGAAGGGAATCCCACGTCAGACAGAAATTCGAGCAATTCGTCGAGCATTCCGCGTCATCGAGCGAGCGCTCGTGCGTGTGGCCGAAGCGGCCGCTCATCCAACGAGAGATATCAAATCAAGTGGGACGCGTGGGCAGCTGCGGTTGACTCCGAAACGGCGTGCCGCGCTCAAGCTGCAGGGACGCTACATGGGCTACATGCGGCAGCTCAAGCCCAGGCAGAAGGCGAAGATCCGAAACCTCAGGGAGCGAAACGGTTACTCCGCAGCAATCAGACTCGCGAAGGAACTTGTCAGCCGCTAGTGGACGCAAGGTCCCCTGGGACCTGATCCGGTAGTCAGAGTGTCTCGCCGATCTAGGATCCCGGAAGCTCATGAGGCTGCGGAAGCCCGTTTGGCGGGGTAACGCTCGGAGGGACCCCCACCTCCTCCTTGTTGATGCCGTACCGGTCGAACAGCCGTTCCAGCTTTGCGACTGATCCGTCGGCGATGACGTAGACCCCGTGGCGCTTCTGGGTGCCAAGTCGCAGACGCTTTCTGATAATCCAGCCGATCCATTTCGCAGTCACCTTGCGCTCGTACTCATCGCCGTGCCGATCGGAAAACCAGTCCGAGATGTCTTTGATTGCAAGCGGAGCGTTCTGGGCCAGCATGTCTCGGATGATTTCGAGGATCTGGGCTTCTGAGTCCATTCCGCGCTCGGCGATGATCTCGCCGTGGTAGCGACGAGCGAGTTCCTGGAGCTCGGCCCGAACGCTTGCATCTTCGACCAGCGAAAGAAGCGGCACGAAGACCTGATTTAGGCGCGGCTCGATCGTCCGGTCGACGAGGCTGTCGACGATATGTCGCTTTCCCACGTTCTTGAAGCGGAAAGTGAGAAGCTTGTTTCGAAGTGAGAGCGCGCGCATTCCATGCGAGGGCGGCAAGTTGATCGGAATATCGTCACGGAGCCTTCGCTGGCCAAGCTCTTCTGTGATGCAGCGGCTCTCGAGGGCGCGATCCTGGAAGAATCCGCGGGTTGCAACAAGCTTCGGGCCAAACACCCGATACGCTCGTGGGTTGTACTCACCTGTCGGTGAGAGCTCACTTCGGAGAACGGGAAATCCCCGCGCATGGCCGTTGTTCAAGATTTTGACGATCTCTGCATGCTCGTCCGAGGCTCTGAAGTCTCCCTCGTCGATCACGAGCGTGCCCTGGAACGCGTGCAGGATTCGAAAGATCGGAGAAACTGAAGATGCGCCGCTTGCAAAGATCGGCTTGTAGCAGATCGATCCTACGGTAAGTAGGAACCGCGTCTTCCCGGAACCCGGCTCTCCGATGACTCGAAGATAGGGAAGCTCGTTGAACGAGTCGTAGACCCAGGAGAGGAGGACGTAGTAGCTCGCGATCGCCTCGAAGAGTGGGCTGACGTCAACGAACTGATGGATGAAAGCGCGAATCTCGGCGATCAGCGAGGCTTCGGATTCGAAGTTGTCGGCGCGTGATGAAAATCGGACGACATCATGGCGAATCAGATTGTTCCTTGCGGTATAGGGGACGATGATCTGGTTCGCATCGGTGATCTGCTCTTCGTAGTGCGGCTCGCCATCGCGGAACACACAGAAGATGGTTCGGCCGGCTGTCGGGTCGAAGACGGTCTCCGCGAGTGCGCCATCTGAGAGACGGACCGAGACAAGGTAGCGAGGATGAGAGATCGCCTGCCTTGGCGCCGCGATTGAATCATGTTCGTTCATACACTTCAGCACTACCGTAAGTTCCGGGCTGACGGAAGGATGCGAAAGTTGTCGCTGAATTACAGGGAATGCAGTTGCCGGTTCGATGGAGTTGCTGGTCCTTGGCGTTAACGATCCCATGGATAGGCTCAAGGTATGCAGCTCACCGACCAGGACATCACCGAGTTTCAGGAAGCCTATGCCGAGGCCTTCGGGGAGAACATCTGCGCCGCGGAGGCGCGGGAGATGGCCTCGCGCGTGCTCTGGCTCTACGAGCTCCTCAGAACACCAGAGAATGTCGGCCCGCCACTTGATGATCGTCCGGTTTTTGGGGTACGTTCAGGGCAAAGGTCGAATTAATCAACCGACAGGATCGCAGCAAGCGGGTGGAAATACGTCCACCCGCACGACTGCGGTCCAACATCACATCACATGAAATACTTTCTCTACTGCCGCAAGTCGACCGAGGACGAGGATCGCCAAGTCTTGTCGATCGAGTCGCAACGGCGAGAGTTGGAACGGCAGATCCCGTCCTGGCCGAACGTCGAGATCGCAGGGGTCTACGAGGAGTCGTTCAGCGCGAAGAAGCCGGGCAGGCCCGTATTCGATCAGATGCTCCTGCGCGTCGATCGCGGCGAGGCAGACGGGCTCATCGCATGGCACCCGGACCGCTTGGCTCGAAACTCGGTCGACGGCGGCAAGATCATCTACGCCCTCGACAATGGCAAGCTCAAAGACCTGAAGTTCTCCACATTCTCCTTCGAGAACAATCCGCAGGGCAAGTTCATGCTTTCCATCATCTTCGGGTACTCGAAGTACTACGTGGACAATCTGTCCGAGAACGTTCGACGGGGCAACCGCGCGAAGCTGGAACATGGATGGCTACCCGGGCCCGCTCCCATCGGCTACCTCAATGACCGGGAGGCCAAGACAATCATCGCCGACCCTCAGAGGTTTCCGCTCGTCCGGAAGATGTGGGAGCTGATGCTCACGGGGAGCTACTCCCCGCGGCGAATCCATGAGATAGCGGCCCACGAATTGGGGCTCTGCACCGTGAAGCGTCGGCGAAGCGGTGGAAAACCGTTGGCGCTCTCCGGCGTCTACGCGATGTTCACGAGCTCATTCTACGCGGGTGTCATCGAACGAAACGGGAGAACGTATCCAGGAAAGCACCCGCCGGTGGTGGCGCTCGACGAGTTCGATCGCGTTCAAGAGATGCTGGGCAGACCTGGCCGCCAACGACCCAAGACCCACGAGTTCGCCTTCACCGGCATGATCCGGTGCGGCGAATGCGGGTTCTTCGTGACCGCCGAGACCAAGAAGAACCGATATGGATCCGTCTATACTTACTACCACTGTTCAAAGCGGCGGCTCGACTACCGGTGCCAGCAACCGTACGTCACGAGTTCGGGCCTTGAGAGACAGCTCGCGGAATTCCTCGCCACTCTCTCCGTTCCAGACCCGATCAACCGATGGGCTCTCGCTCGCCTGAAACGCGGTGCAAGCGAACAGGCGCGTCTCCGAGCACTTCAAGAGCGCTCACTCGAGGAAGCCCGCGCCGGCCTAGAACGTCAACGGGAGAACCTGACGAGACTACGGATGCGAGATGTTGTCACCGACGAGGAGTACGCTGCGCGGCGTGCGGAACTCGACCTCGAGGGAATCAAGCTCAGCCATCGAACGGAACCGCTCAGCGAGCGGTTCGAACCCGCCGAGCTCGTCATTTCGTTCAGTACACATGCGGTTTCGCAGTTCGTAGCAGCGGGCGATACCACAAAACGCGCAATCATCGACATCGTGGGTTCGAACCCACGGCTCACCGACAAGACAGTGCTTATTGAAGCGAAAAAACCGTTCCGGCAATGGACCGGAACGGCTTCTATTCCTGACTGGTGGGCCTTCGTAGAGGACGTTAGAACTTTTGCAGCTCAAAATCGGGAAGCATGGGATGAACTGGCAGACAAGATGTTGATTGCAATGCCCGATCTCGAGCGCTTGAGGCTCAAGGCCGCCTGACGAAAGGCGCGTTTCACTCTACCGAAATTAAGCCTTCCTGACAAGGGTGGGTGGTTTGTCGCTCCTGCAGATTCTTGCTTCGTTTCGCATTGAAAGGTCGATGCTAAGAAGACCAAACGTGAAAAGATCATGATACTCGCCGATCAAGACATCGACGCTTTGGAAGTAGTGCCAGGACTAGATTGCAATCAGAGAAAGAGGGTCGGCCCGGGATGCCGACCCTCTTTCTGACGCGTCACCTTACTCTTCCGCTCCCTCTTGTTTGCCCTGACAGTGCCAAGCCAAGCGCACTATCGGGACAATCTAACGCACTCCGGAATCTTCAACGTTCTACTAGTTTGAGTGCGTGTTCGTTCTTCCCGGCAGGAGACGGATGTTGCCCGCGTGATTCCCACAAGGCAACGAGTAGACCAGCATCATCCATGAACTTCGATCTCCATTTCTTCGGACAAAGGTCCTTGAACTCTCCGATCAATTCGAGTTCCCGGTTCAGCCCCTTTCCCTTTTGAAGCGCGCTCATGAACTCTCCGAGGAACTCTGCGTACGTCGCAGCCATCTCCGGGGTAGTCGTCTCACCATCGAGGTCGATGGCGTGCGCTGCTTCTTTCTGTCTCGTGGCTCTCATGTTGCACCTCGCCGTGGTTGTGACGGCCGAACGCGGAGAAACGATCTCGCAATTCGCACGGAGCCCGCAACCCGCTCGCCGGATCGCGGGCCCCGTCTTGGTTCGGATCAACTAACCGAATTCCCAGATGACAGTTCGGAGAGGGTCCAGAGGACGTCGTTCTTGAACCATCCTCTCTTCCTCATTCCGCGTCGGATGCCACTCAGCGCCTTCCCGAGCCGGCGATAGACGGTCGTCCGGCTGATCTTCAAACGATCGGCCACAACTTCGCCGGGAAGCTCTTGGTGGATGAGCAACTCAAGCACATCTTGCTGGGACTTCGGCAGGTCGATCACTGAGTCGTGGAGGGCTTGCTGAAGCTCGCGCCAGAATAGGCGCCGTTCAGGAGCCCCAGTAATTTTCATGACCATTGAAAGGACCTCCTTCATTGGTCACGTCCGAGATCGTTTTCTCACCTAGGCCGCTCGGTACCAGTTCCGATCGGCGCCCCCGCCGACCACTCCTCCTTTCCGAGGTCTGTTTGCCTCTACTTACAACGTAGCTTGTCTCACTGACAACTGTTGCGTGGTTTCTTCGTCAATTGCGAGCCCGCCAGGTGGAGGAAGGGAAGACCATTCTCGGAGGCGTTCATCCGAAGCGCGCCGACCTTGACTTATTCCTGTAACTTATTGATACTAAAGTAGTTGTCGGGTACGGGTGGGGCGCTACGCCTCTCATGACCATGCGTAGGCGATCAGATCGCTGACGCGGGAGGCGGGGGACCTCCCCTCACACCGTTGTCGACAGCCCCCGCAAAGACGAGTGTCCGAGCGGGGTTTTCCTTATTTCAAAAGCATCGCCTAGGAGATCGCGCGCACCGATCATCACCGCCACGTATTCTGTCATCGGTTCTATCGCGGGGACTACGGCCGAGAATTGTCTCTTAACCGCTTGAGACTTTCTAAACTATGGGCCGCCTGCTCTCGCCCAATTCTGCTACGGTAGCGTTTGACCAGAGCCCAGTGGCACCGAGCGAGGCGCTCTCCTGATCCGCAGGGACACGGGACGTGGCCTTTGATTTTCTTCGGCACTAGACACTCGGTGAATGCGATCGCCCGATCAAGGCTTTCAGTGCAAAAGATCCCCTCGTAGTACTGGGCGAGCCCTTCATGTCCATGGGCCCATTCGCCGAACGGCCACGGACGACCGGCAGCCACTTCGATTTGACCTAGGAACCAGGTTCGGATGGGACCGTCTAGGAACTGTCGGAATGAACTTCCGATAGGCCAGACGCGCCACCGCTCGTCAGGTACGAAGAGGCAGGCCTCGCCGGTCTCCCGATTCACATGCGCATTAGCGATGTGGGGAATTCGGCCGGCGACTTCGAATACCTGCGGCAGGCCCTTGGGATAGTTGAGAGGGAACTTGATTTTGACGGCGAAACTGCCGTGAACCACTCCCTCGAAAACCACGGGGAAACCACCGACCACTTCGGGCTCACCGGTTGTGCTTGTCTCAAGCCGAAGTGTTGGGTACGCGCGGAGGCTCTCCCTAATATCCTCCAGTAGAGCCGGCGTACGCTCGAACCACCGCATTACACCGACGGAGTCCACGGCTTGGTCGGTGTAGCGACTGCGGCTGCCGCTCTCTTCAGAATCTCTGGACCCCGACTCCCCTTGTCTCCTGGATCAGGGAGCTTGCCGAAGACGGCCTCCCAACCGGAATTACCAAGGATGGAAAGCGTGGTCTGTGCCACAGCAGACAAGGTGGCCTTGACCCCGGCATCAAGCAATCCTGACAGGTCGTTTCCGTTTGGGTTAGCAGGATCCTCGATGGACAACTTTGCGCTTCGATCTCGGAATTCCGTCCAGACGTGAACCAATTGATCTGCAAGTCCACTCTTCGTCTTGGAGGAAAGGAGGTCAATGACCAAGAGCTCGAGACCGAAGTGCTTGATGGAGAGTCCGTTACGGTAACGCCACAGCTTCAAAAGGCGGATCGCTGGCACAACACCACTGCCCTTCACGTGTGTGATATGGGTCGAGAGGTTGGTCTTAAGGCGCTCACCCTCAACCCCGTTCTGGTACAGCCAGGCATCTCCGCCCTTCTCATCGATGTAGCGACCAGGTACGGCATCGATGTGGAAGTCCTGCTTGTAGTTCTCCGCGTCCTTGCCCCGAAGCCGCAGAGCGGACGGCTTCTTATCCACGTAATAGTCGTCTTCGAGCGCCTTAGCAACATTCTCGTAGATTGCCTTCAGGGTCTCGCCGGCGCTCGTATCATCGTGCGGGAAGTAGCAGATGACGTCGAGGTCGTACGCTTCACGGATCATCGTGCCCTTCGCCATCGAGCCGCCGTACTGAATCGTAGGCGAGCACTTCGGAAAAGCCTTGCGCACGATTCCTTCAACGGCCTTGCGGTGATCCTCCAAGGCGACGAGCTCCGAGCTCTTGGGGGCAAGGGTCTGATCCTCAAGCACTGCACTCAAATATTCGTTAGGTTCCATGTTCGTTTACCTTAATTGTTTCAATATATCCGTCACCCGTCCGGTTCCGGTCCCAGATGACAAGAGTCGGGTCAACTCGGGGCATCAGATCGAGCCCTAGAGCGACGGCCACTGGTGCTGGTACCGCTGGGACAATGTGGATCTGACGAGTAGTTGGACGATCGCGTCCTACGTCGCCCCGCAGGAAAGCCTGGTACGTCCGGCGAAAATTCGCAAGAGTAACTCGAGATCCTAAGATCGTTGGATCAGCGTCCGCCCCTTCAAGAGCAATCTCATATACGGGAGCATCAGCCAGACCATCGGGAAGCTGGGATAGATGAACCTTACCGCTGAGAGAAAGCACCAGGACCACCCTCATGGTATCTGATCCATCGCGCAGGAGCCGCGTCGACGTCGAGAGACTCGGTGCATCGTTCTTCCAGCTCCAGCTCTGTGTGTCTCGGTGACGCTGGAAAAGCTCAATAGGAAGCTTGTTGCTGAGCTTGGATCCGAGGTAAACAAGCAGCGGAATGGGTCCCAGCGCAAATACCGCGAGCTGCTGAATCGGAGCCGCTCGTCGGAGCAAAGCACCACTACTATCGCCGATGAGTCGGGTAGCCGTCTCCCAGTATGCCGGGTCTGCGTAATCTGGTAACCGAGTTAGATCAATGGTTTCAATGTCACGGGTGATGTACCAAGGCGAGACTGCCGACTGCATCTGAGCCCGAGTAACCTGCACCGGTTGACGGTCGATTAGCGCCTTCAGGACTAGAGCGGTCGACTCGCGGTCGGGGCGCGTCTCAGTCAATTCCCAGACCCGATCCTCGTGAGCCTTCTTGAAGTCTCGAAGGACTGGGACCGGATAGCGTACGGGCTCCCTGTCAATCAAAGTATGGCAAGCTCCGCAGAGCAGCATGAGATTATCGAGTGCGTTCACAGCCACGGGATCCATCGCAGCGTCGCCACGCGGGCCTTCAGGGCTGAAGGCGAAGATGTGTGCCATTTCCGCAAAGTTGCCTGGGATTCCCGTAACCGGATGCTCTAGGAGATACCGATTGCATCCGTCGAACTCGCATCGACCACCTGCCTGCACATAGAGGTATAGCCGCACTGGACCGCTGATCCCACGAGCACGTCTTACTGGACTAGTGGTGGCTTGTTTGCGTACTGCCATAAGGCTGCGTCATTTTCTCGCGTCAACTTCGGCTTGTTAATGGATTGCCTATCGCGATGCGACCGCTATCGTCTGCCACGCTCCGTTCTAGTACCTCGGGGCTTCTTCCTGTTCCGTTCGATTTCCCTCTTCGACCACTGACGCGCCCAGACGACCCGGTTCCTTCGTATCCAATAGTGCGACTGACACGGGAAGCTCCAATTTCCAATTGACGGCTGAAGCGAAATAGTCTGCCCGTCGTAGTTCAGGTTCCAGTCTGTGGGGCTTAGAGGAGTCACAACCTGACTTCCACATCCACAGCAGCATCTGTGAATCGCGGTTGCGAACTCCACAGAGACGTAAACAATCCCGGATTCAAGGTCGTCTGGGATGAAGTGCACGAATTGATGTGTCATCTGATTCAGCTTCATACGTGGTCGTCGCTATCCAAGACGTTAGTGTTGATGACGTACGTCGAGTCGTGCTCCCGTTCGAAGTCGAGGTAGAAGCCGCAGAGTTTCTTCCACTTGATTACTGCGATGCAGGCATTCATCGCGTTCAAGTCCGCGATCTGAATATTCCGTTCGTACTCCGCGTTTGCTGTTGGAGCGGCTATCGGTACACGGCTTCGGAAGTGATCGCGTTTCGTCGGTGTACTCGTAGTCACTCGCAGCATGCCGCGCAATGAGTCCTCTACGAGTTCTACGCCCATGCCCGTATCGATGAAAGTGATGTTGGTATCTTCGAGATGGTCGACGACAGCAACCTTCGGATCTCCTGGGTCCATGCACAAGAATACACAGTCCATCAGTTCCAATTCCGAAACGTTGTCGGCGGTGATGTCGTACTCGTGCGGAATGATCCCTCGGTGCAACTTCGAATAGATCTCCTTGAAGTGACCGACTTTCGACTCACGCGTCTCCAGCTCGGCTCTCGACACAGCTCCAGGCGCCCTGAAAGCGTTGTGCGTTAAGAACCGATCCGCGTCGAAGAGATGAATCTCTTTCACGTGAGTCTTCGCTACCAAATCAAGGATGTATGATCCCGTGCCGCCGAGCCCCAGTATCGCGAGGCGCTTTGATTCTAGTTTGCTTGCCGGAAGACCAATGCCAGCCCTACTCGTCGCGGTATCCACGTACTCGAAGACTGACTCATCAGGATCGGTGGGGATCACGGGAAACGTCTGGGCTGTCGCGTTGGCATCGATCGCTTGCGCGGGACTCGTGAAGATGTTCACATACGTGGTCATCTTCTGGTAATAGTCCGCGTAGTCGACTCCTCCATGTAATTTGCATGAAAACGAGTGATTCACTTCCAACTCTGGACTGAGCCTCTGAGTTCCCCCACTCACGAGCTTCTCCATTGGCACACCATCTTTGCTACATGGGAGCTCGCCAACGAACATCGCTTGGTGGTTGCCAGGAGCTACCGTGATTTCACCCGCGGTCTTTAGCTCGGATACGAGAATCCCTAGCTTCACCTCCTTGTTGGAGTTTACATACGGAACATCCTTGATCAGAAGATAGCCCGACCGAACCTCGACGTCGTAGCCTTCATCCCGCAGCTTCTTTAGGTCAGGACTACGATTTATCAGTTGCTGTGACATCGAAGATCATGCCTTCCTTCACCTTCACCGGCTCACCACCAGGCACGAGCGTTCCGTGCTTGTTCCCTTCGGCCCGGCTATACTTCACGGTGATGACAACGCCCGGTCCTGACGGTGGGTTGTTGTCGTAGGCTAGGTTCACCACCCTCTCGTAGGTGAGCTCCTCGTTCTTGGGTACCTGCTTTTCGCGGCCGTTGACAATGATGGTAACGGTCTGCGTTTGTGATGTAGTGTTTGTAGTATTCATGGTGTCCTTCCTCACTAGTCAATTCGCCCCGGGGCCTTGTTGCTTCACATCCTTGGGAGGATTTGGATCCGGCCCGTGGCCGTCCTTGTCGCGGATCTACAACCTCTCGCACGCTAACACCCGCACTTCGACAGTCATTTGTAATTACTTACATTTGCCTCTCATTGTAAATGGTATGATTCTGCCACGCTTTCGTCAAGGGCGTCGCGTACCGCGTTCAGCCCTTCCACCCCAAGACTTCCTGGTTTTCGATGAACGCGCAGCGATTCTGAACGCCGTCGGATCCTCCCTGTCCTCGACTGCCTCGGACGAACGCGCAGATCTTGAATGGCTTGCTCGTTTGAAGGGGTCGCTTCTTGATTGCAGCCCCCGCGTCGGTTGAGCGACTCAACACCCCTACGAGCCTTGCGCCGACGCCGTTCTGCTGGGTCCGCCACGGCGTGCACCGTCAATCGAACCAGTGAAATGCCGTAGGCTGCTCTACCAATAGCACGTCGGGGATAAGGTCCCGTCCTGGCAGACGACCCGGCAAGTGTCCGGGTCGTATGTCTTGACGCCCCCATGGTCGGAGCAACATCCCTGATGGCTGTGCTGCTCGCACACTTGGGACCCGGCGCCGTGAGAACAGCCCACGATCAGGATGGCGACAAGTAGTAACGTTATGCGCACGATGTGGTACGATCGCGGCGAGCTTTGGTCACGACAGGCCTCCGGATCAGGCGATTCGCCTACTCAGCAAGAGGAGCGTGTGAACTGCCCCGGCCGTCCGGGGGCTCCAGCGTCCTCGCCCAATAGTCTCTCAACAGGACTCGTTGGCCGCTGATAAGCCGGTAGAATTCTTCGTAGAAGGCCACGTCCCATCGTCGCGTTGACACGTATCCGTGTACGCGTAGTAGGTCTATGCCTTCGACGCTTGTGATCGAACGTTCCACGACGTAGTGTTCGGTGACAACAACACAATTGTCATCCACAAGTCCGAAGTCCTTGTCCCTAAAACTGCGGATTCCTGGATTCAACTTATCAAGAAACGCCACCCATACACTTCCACCACCTTCACGAGTCTGCTCTTCTAGTCGCGCCAGCTCCGCCCGATGCTCGCTGCTGATTTTCGCCCACGAACGCTTGTCCTCTACGACTATCGTCCGATCAATGGAAACCCCCGTATTTAGGACAGTAAGCAGGTTCCGCTTGAACAACTCCGCAAGGTAGTAATCTCGCACTACTCCGCGGACTTTCTTCTTCTCGTAGAGAGCCTCTACGAACTTCATCCCGTCCATAAAGCTGAAGCTACCCTCCTCGAGTTCGCTAATCCGGCGTCTGATTGTCTGGACTTCCTCAACGGCAGGAATAGCTTGATCGATACTCGGTGGCCTCTCACTCGCCTGACTCTCAATGAACTCGCTGTGCCCCAAATGGACAGACCTCCTCACTGCAGCTTCGAGGTGGCGAATCCCCTCCGCCTTACCACCATCTCTGAGGAAGAACGTAATCCGCGGTACCCTGGTGGCAAGATGCTCAATCCGGACGTTCCACGTGCCAGCGTACCGAACACGTTCCATCACGACACCGTAGCGCGCGAGACGTGCTCGAGTCGCCTTCGTCATCGTCCACATTTCGTCCCCGCGCTTTAGGGGTTCTTTCTCGATATCGACACTCATGTCCAGATGCTGCTCGCTTTCCTCACCAAGCTCTTTCGACTCCTCGTGCTTCCGCCGAAACAGAACTGTGAAGAACTTAGACCACGAGCCCCCAATGTCCCATTCAGACGCCCGCGATGTGACCTGCCGCGATCCTGTTGTGAACTTGTAGCTCCCGACCTTTGTATGAGCGTCGACTGCGATCTTGCGCTGCAGCTGCCACACGGTGTCCCTTCGCCATGGGCCGAGACACCCGAGCGCGAAGAGGGCCGCAACGATTCCGCTTGGCGGAAGGCACCTTCGCCAGTTGTTCCAGGGCGCGAACTCGTTTCTCAGCACGTCCCAACTGCTCCGACCTGCAACCTCCGCAGCTCCTCCGAGTCTTTTCGAATTCAGAGGTTCATGGAGTAGGTCCATGCCTAGAACATACTTCTTGGGAGCACAAGGCGGTGCTTTGGCCCCCGAACGGTCTGGACAGTCGTTCACTTCGAACCTGTGCACGATGGTCCGGACGATTGTCGAGTCACTCTGACTCATGTAACTGCTGTAATCGATGTATGGCGACGTAACCAGGACGTCGGATGCCCTTGCATTCTCCATGGCTTCTATCCACCAAGGGCGACCAGTTGGATGATACCGGTCACTTGCATGCAGCCGACTCGCTGGAAATGACACCTGCGAACCGTCGTCAGATGCGAGGTATACCCACGGCACCGTGAATTCGCCGTCGGTCTGGTCGTAGACACCGAATGCTCTTGATAAAACGACTCGCGGCGTGATGTCGCCCAAGTCGCGCGGCTCTCTCTTCGCGTCTTCGTATTTGTCTCGCACCGCCTTCGTAAACACCTCGAACGAGCTTTCTACTCTATCCGGCAGTGAGCATGTCGACCTTTGTGCTTCGGGCTTCTTCAGGCACTCGTCGGATGACCACACTGCTACGTCGGTGTTTACGTCCACGCCCGGGAATTGCGCTTCCTTATTGCGGTGCTGTTTGTTGAACTCGTCGGTCGTGTAGTTGTATGCAGGAATGGGACGCTCCTTTGGCTCCGATGAAGTATCTCGATCTTCAATCGCTTTCGCCAATCGAGAGAACGGTGTTCCCGCAGTTACAAGCGCTTCAAGCCGCTCCGTTCCCATGCCTCGGTGCCAATATTGTTCTTCACGTAGCAGGCGGAGGCTGTCCGGCAACACAAACGCAGCTCTAGCGAGACAGAACACAACGGCTGCAACAATTAGTGAGTGCACCATCGCGGCACTCGAGTGGATTCTCACTCTAAGCATCTCGTCCTCGTCGTTTGCGGAGGAGATACGACGTTCATGTCGGCCTCACGGGACGGTCGCCATCATGCTTCGACAACAAAGAAGTCGTCGCGCTCTCGATCGCGAATCCATTGATAGTCGCGATCCAGCACGGACACGTCGGAACTGACCAGATGCACAAGCCCAGGTGACGTAAAGTAGTCGACGGTCTTTCGAATGGACCCACCTGGAGAGACATAGAGAGAATGAGAATAGTAGGAGTCCAGTCTCGTGAGGTCTTCGATCCGAGGCGTTGCTACCAGCCTTCCCGTGGTGCTGGCGATCAGGAAGACTCGGTACACGGCCTGCTTGCTCACGTACCCTTGCAGCGCCGAGTCAAAGAACTCATCTCGTCCCAGGTAAGCATCCGCGGTCCACTCCACGTGGGTACGGTCGAGCGCGCACTCCAATGCGCCGAGATGAATTGCGCCCTGCAAGCGAGCGGCCAACTCCATCAGAAGCGGACCGCGGGGAGTCACAATCAGCTCTAGGTGTGACGGTCCGTATTGCATTCGCAAGGCATGTAGTACTCGATACGTATAGTGCACCAGCGCGGACTGTTCCACGCCGGAGTACGGGAGCAGAGCTTCGAGTGCTGAGAGTCGGCCCGCTCCAGGCAGTCGGAGTTTCGTGCATCTCCAGATGTCGGTGATTCGGTGGACACCTCTTGAGCTCACGGCGTTCACGATGAACTCGTTACCAGTCACTAACTCTTGTGCAACCACAGTCTCGTTAACCAGATTGAGGGCATTCCGCTTGCGGTAGATTGTGGCAAATGCTCTTCGTACCTCATTTTCGGAGTGGCAAAAGTAGACATCCTCGGCACCCGCGCTGGCTGGTGGCTTGAGAACCACGCCGGCGGGATACGATCTGCTCCATTCGAGCACCGTCTCGATGTCCGCGGATTCGAAGTGCGGAATACTCGGAATGTTGTTCTCGCGGAGCGCCTCCTGCATTAGGTGTTTCTCCCGACGAGCGCGGGACATTCGAACTCCATTCGATGGCAGTCCGAGCCGTTCGCTAAGTGTGTCCGCGAGTTCCACTCCGGTCTCGGACCCTGCGAGGACGGCTACTGGACGGTACTGTCGCGAGACTTCGGTAAGGCGATCAACCTCTGCACCACTGCCGTCAAGACACACATCATTTGAAAGGAACTCTTGCGGCAAGAATGTCGCCTTAGCAACATCGGGGATGATGGGAGCGCTTTGAATGTGGCGCGAAGTCACGCCGCGTGCGGACAAGGCGCCTGTCAGATAGCGCCCCGTAGAATACGCATCAACGATCAACACTGTGGGCGCTGACATTGATTGCTGATGATTCCTGCGTGCCTCAGCCATGGACTCACGTCCTACGATGATTGGTTAGTGATTGCAGAAGAAATGGAACTCGACGTTACTTGGAAGACAGGCCGAATCAGCATGATTCAGCAAAGCGTGAATCTTGTTCCTGGGTGCCTTCGCTAGACCCGATGCTGAGATCCCCGGCTGCACGACCCAGCACTCTCGAACCGTTCGCTGGTTCTCATAGGTTTCGCGAATGAGCGTCGGGATGCTACCCGTCGGCCGAAACCCACGAAGTACCTTCGTTGCCAGGCGTTCGGTGTGCGGCTCGAGCACGGCCCACTGAAAGAACTGGAGGTTCTTTAGGCACTGCGCCAGGACGACTTGCACGTCATCAACTCGCAGACCCGCTTCAGCTCTCCCGGAAAACTTTGCATGGACGAGGGCAACCCTGCCCTTCCCGACGACGAGGTAGTCAGCGATCTCGTTCGACCCGTCGTCGCAGACAACGAGCTGAGGCCATCTTTCCTTTCGAAGGAATCGGAGAATGCCGTCCCCGATCGTATCTCGTCTTCCTTTTGCAAGACTCTCCTTGCGGATATCAATTCCAGCCCAACTCATGTCTGTCCTGACCTTGGTGAATACTTCTTCGAGGCCGGTGTTCTTCCAGAACCCGCCAGACCGGTATGACAGACCTTGCGTGAACACGACGGTGAAGGCTTCTTCTGCCGCCAAGGCTTCTACTAGATCCCGCGAGCGCCGGTGCTCCAGCTCGCCACTGTCATCACACAGCTTGAGTCGTCGACCATGCGCGGGGTTTCGATATTCGAGGGCGATCTTTTCTCCATCGCGACCGAGAGCGAGGTCGAAGACTGAGAGTTGGCCCTCGTCGTTCGCGACCTCGAAACGAATGCCCGCAGGGGGCACGAAGTAGCACGTCCAATCGGCCGAGAAGTTACCGGCGTCATCTTCGATCCATACCGTGCCTTTTCGATAGATGTTGTAGTCGGCGTAGAAGGCGATAGGTTCAATGTCTGCGGATGGCGTCGGCACTGGCGCTGCAAGCACCCATGCGCGTTTTCCTGGATCACGGGACAGAAGATCGGATGCAAGCCGATCGCACTCTGCGGTGAACGCTTTGGAGTCGTCCACCCAAGTTCCCCAGACCTTCCGCTTGGTGGTTGAACAGCCGAACGGTTTGGACTTTGCACCAGCTTTGCCCCGCTCAACTGCGAAGGCATGTCGAAACCCAAACATGGCATCACGAACAGGAGACAGCGTATAGGTCGCATCTCGCGCAAAATGGATCTTCCCTTCGGGAGCACTCCGCCCCGGTGCATTGAGGTTTTGCATGCCAAGCGAACGGATCTCTGGCCGGCGTTTCGCAAGTACTTTCTCGATATCACTTGCCTTGACGGGACGGAGCTTCTCGCTGAGTGCGGCCGTCAGAAGATCCAGGAGCGTCGAGCAGTTCGAATGAAGGAATACGAAGCCATCCTTCGAATAGAGCATGGCCTCGTCATGCTCAGTATTCCTAACGCTCGTTCGACCCCGAATCCAGGATGGGACCGATCTGTGTTGGAGATACAGATACTGGAGGTGTCGGGACGTTTCGGAACCGATGACTCGGAAGATGGATTCACTTCTCTGCCGATCGGCCACGGCGCGCGCGACTAGAGCTTTGAAGTCATGCGTCTCGCCGTTCGGATCCACGAATACAACCACCTGGTAGAAAGGGCGCACCTGATCTAGCGGAATCATGGCGATTCTGCTCGACGCTTCATCGACCTGTTGGGAGATTCGGCGGCCGGTACTCGACGACCAGCCGCATCCTCTCAGCCACGGCGGGGTTGACTTCCGCATCATCGGGGACGTAACGATGCCGTCCCGCATGAATCATCCAACGTCTCGCGAAGTTCCGGACCGGGTCCTGATACGGCTTAGGGACGAACTCTAGAATCCACCACAGCCCGCGAAGGGACTCATGGATCTTGGCGTCGGCCCGCGGCGCCGCACGGTCCTTCGTATCCTGCTCGGGCAGGATCCGCGCCTTCGCGCTCGCGTCAACGTGCAAGCCGGCGGCCTGCGCTTCTCCGGCCATCCACTGGAGCCCGATCTTCGAAAGGCCAGAGTCTTTCTCCAGGTATCCTCCGCCGACGTCGCAGTGAACGCCGGGGAACCACATTTCGAGCACGTCTTGATCCTCTCGCTTCTGATCGGTCCAACGATTCTGCGGGAAGTGAGCGCGGCGTTCGTCGAGGGCGATCGCGTGGCGGACGATCTCGACGCTGGGGTTGTCGCGTGTGAACTGAAGCGATTCTGGATTCCAAATCCAACCGATGGATCTAACAGTATCCCAAAGCCCGAGAAAATGGAGAGGGACGGTCCGCGCGAAGGTCTTCTTGAAGCCCGCCGCCTCTCCCCAATCGTCCTTCCTCTTGTAGGTATCCCAGGCAAATGGAATGAGCTCCTCGTTGCCGCGGGTAAGGAGGCCGACTTTGTGGATCATCCCCGCGAGCGCACGAGCCGTGTAAGCACCGCGGCTGAACCCGAACAGGAAGATCGAATCCCCTGGTTCGTAAGTCCGCATTAGGAAGCGGTAGGCGTCGCATACGTGCTGCTCGAGAAGCCATGCGATCGCAAGATCGAGACGAGCGACGATCAGCCGCCCGAGTGTATTCCAGATGCTGGGCGGGGGCATCGTTCCGATGCCCGGCTGATAGTACGAGAGCTGATCGGAGCGATCGCGGTCAAGCATTTCATAAAGCTTGACGACGTTGGTCTTGTCGCGGGCGTACTTATTGCTCGTTCCGTCGAGGCAGACGGCAATTCTCCGCCCGACGCCGACCGGCGCTGCATTGGTCATCAGCTCTTTGCCTCGTCTCGATGCATCTGCTCTTGGGCCTTTCGGACCCTGGTCCAGATGTCATTCACCGGCGCACTCGACGATACGCATGTAGAGTCGATGGTTGAACCGAAAAAAGAACACTCCCGTGTCGTCGTCGCAGACCAACTGAACTTTGGACAGCAGCTGATCCGCCGTTATTCCGTCAGGAATTGGCTTCTCGCCTTTCGCCGGCTGGAGCTTTCCGCAATCGCACTCTGACATCAGCTCGCTCCTTTCGGACTCAGAAGTCCCATGCATGAGCAACCGCGTTTGACAGGCGCTGGTAGTTCACACCGTTCGCGCCGCTCTGTGCGGCATACGTCGTCGCGCCATCCGTAAAAGCTTTGAGAATTTTCTCGACAGTCGGTGGGTCGGTCGAGTCGGGGCAAGGCTTGTTTGCAAGCAAAGTTCGAACGCAATCAAAATCATGCTCGGGTAGTTCTGCTGTCGCTCTCGCAATGACATGCCGTACCCTGTCGGGTTCGTTCTCCGCAAGGGCTTTGAGTGCTACCAAGTCGAATCGGAGACGTTGTTGCTCATCCGTGAGCGGCCCTGCAACGGTCGGCCGTGAAGTAGTGACTCGCTGCTCAAGGTGGTCGAAAGTCGGAACCGGGACACCAAGCTCCCCACCTTCGAACAGTTCGACATCAAAACCCAGATAGCCAACTGCGAGCAGGCGATCAAACGCTTCCGCCATGCTGACGTCAGATTCGGAGGCGCCCAAGAACTTGAACGCGACGCCAGCGCCGGCGGCCGCGCTAATAGACTTGGCTGGCTCAGCGGCCTTGTTTAGCTGTTCGAGGATTTGGTCGTAGTTCTTGTTCAGCGTTCCATCAGGCGTCACGAGCGATACGTTGGGAGCATCGCCGGCCGTAACACCCCCGCCGCTAGTTGTCGAACGGTGTAGCGATACGACGACCCCACCCGTGAGATACACGCGCGTAACGACTCGAAGGAAGACCTGTCTTCCATTTCTATTTCGGGTGAGCTCGACCAACGAAGGTCGAACTTCTGGAAGACTTGCCCATGCTCGAAGCTTCTGATAGAGCTCGGCGCCGTCGGCCGCATACGTTCGCGTGTCCGCGATCAAGACCGACCCAGAAGCTGTCGATGTTCTGAGAAAACTCAGGCCGACAGGTACCGACTTGATCGGAACGGCAAGCCCGAGCCCTTGACTCGCCTTCGCGGAGAACGAGTAAGCCGGAAACGCAGCCCGCGGCGCAAGTGCCTCAGTCAGCGCTATCGGCGTATTCTCCGGCATTGGTCCCGCGCTCGGCCGTCCAGGGCGCGGGTGCGGTGTACTCCCGAACTCGTCCTTCCAATACCCATCAGAGTACATCCGCTTGAAATCGAGATTCGAGAGTCGTGTTCGATGATCATCGAGAGTCAGAAACCCTTTGCGCTTGTAGAGGCTGGCTTGGTCCGCAATCGGCATTTGCACCAGGAAGACATCCCCAGGAACTAGATCTTCGGTTAGGGGGTAGACGGGAATTACTTGGCTCGCTCGAATCGTCTCGCACCAGCGCTTCGCGACTGACTGAAGCTCCTTGCGGGCCCGAGAATCGGCGTTCGCCCAAGCAACCTCGCCGAACAACATTCGTCCGACAATACAAAGGCAGATCATCCGCAAGAGCGTTCTGGTCATTTGTCCCTCTAGCCCCCTCCAGACGATTTGCTATGACTTGCGCTCCGGTAGTTTCAGCCCCACGTATGTTCCCGAGGAGATTCCAATGAGCCCCAGTATCGTTGGGGACAGGTCCGGCATTGCAAGGGCTTCCCACACGGTTACCGCGAAGACCACAGCCACCGCGAGCGTCCAGACTACTAGTTGCAGACGGTGAAGAGACGCCCCGCAGACATCCGTTGTGAGGTCCTGGACAAAACCATCGGACCTTGAGACCGTCGTCCGCTCCGTTTTCACCTTGTTCGCGTCGATGGCAGCCGCAGTGCCAAACGTGCCAAGGCTTATCCCCATGAGACCGACGATCGACTTCGGGATATCTACGTTGTAATCACAGGTGAGACACCAAATGAATAGGTAGGCATAGACAACCAGCAGCGTCCACAGCGAAATCTGAACGCGTGAGAGACTGTACGAACGGTCCGTAGGCTTCTCGATGCCAGGCCCGGCAGGCTCCTTGTCCCGAAGAGCTCCCGTCCGAGCCGCAATCGCAAAGAACGCCACAGCCCCTGCGCCAGCGAGGAGGGCCCACAGGAGTAATCGGTTGCCCCGAACTGGCACAAACTCGATTTCAACGTCGCTCTCGGCTGGCTGCCCATCGGGAAGTCCCGCGCTGATCCTGAATGCGTGCCCAGAATGGGCTTTCGCAATAATCTCCTTCCACGTCTTTCGTGCTGACTCACTCGATAGATCCCGCCGAATGAAAAAGGTCACCAGTGTCGTTGTGACCTCTTTGTCATCTGTTTCCTGGGTGCCGACGTGGGCACGAGAACCAATAAGCGGAGTCCCGTCGAAGAACAGGACCAACTTGGAGGGATCCGGGGGCTCCTCGCCCTCGTCGTCCGTATCGTTCTCAAAGGCTGTCGTCGATTGAACGGCAAGCGTTACTGATTCGCCGAACGACAGGCTTTGAGGCTCGTGCAGGCAGGCGTGCCGTCCCGCAATCGGCTTCCCATTGGGGTCCGCGATGCAGATCACATCGAAGGAACCACTTGCTGCGTTGGCGTAGAGACTCCCGACCACCGCCACCACGGCCGAGACAACCGAGCCCCTGGCGATTCTCATGAGGAATCCCATCCTGTCTCCTAGTCCCACCTCTCGAGGGCGGTCCAATCCGCGTCTGACGTGCACTTTGTCTTCGTGCACACCTCAAATTCGGTTACGGGGTGAACCTCCCATAGCGAGATGCGTTTCGGCTGATTCTTAATGGGATGTGACTCGTCAGAGTTCACTTTGTGATGATTGTCGAAGAACAGATGGCCGCGGGCTCTGACACGAAGATGCGCCCCTTGAACCGCCTTCAACCTTGCCTCTGTCCACGATTCCGCACGATCCTGCGGGACCATCTCGACGACGATGCCGTCATATTCGGAACCGCCCTTCGTCGGTGTCAGATTGATATGAAAGTCGTTGTTTGCGGCTTTCGCGAGGTTGCAATTGACCGACTCACCCGTGTTTGCGTGGGGCTTCGATGGCTTCGGCTTATCTGGTTGTTCTGCGATATACCCCTCGATCTCGACGAAGCTTCCTTCGCCAATCGTTTGGCCTTGAAGCTTCAAGTGTTGGAGCCGAACCCGCTTCGGCTCTGAAAGAGCTGCATATCCGGTCGTCTTGAAGTCGTCGTCCGCTTGCTTCTGGAGGTTTTGGAAATCTGCGAAGGTCAGCGCATGCAGGTCGCCCTTAGGCTCGCCATGCTTCAGGACGTTGCAGAGAGCCTCTGGAGTATCCTCTTCAGTGCAGCCCCGAAGCGGACACTGCGAGAGAGTTTTCGCACATGGCTTTTTCTTTGCCGCCGCTACGGCGCTGGTCTCGAACGACAAACAAAAGCAGCAAACGAGAAGAAGCCAGATGGGTAGGAGGGTTTGTGCACGGCTACCGTTGCGGTAGCTCTGGAAGCCTTGAGCTCGGCTCGTGCACGCCAAGCTGGTCGATCCGGACCCAACGGTTCGGCTCGTGCAGCCCATTTCATGCGCCCTCAACCCGTTACGTGAAGAGGGTATCTTGAATGCTGTTGCTGTCAAGCAAATTTGTTGCAGGTCAGCAACAGCGCTCAGTTGGGGCCACGATGGGCGGGTCGAGTCGTGTCCCGGCGTTCGACGATTGCTCCGCCGGGGCCATGGAGATCGTGTCTCCGGGCTGCCCGAAGTTGCGAGCAGCGGATGCGCCGCGCACTTGACTATGTCAACCCAAACCCAAGCGCCGGAGCCGCTGCGGACAAGCGTTCGAGTAGCTCCGCGGCCTGAGCGGCAATCGGTGAATCAGTCAGTCCTCGTTCCGCTGCGATTCCCAAGATAAACCGTAACCGTTCGAATTCCCTTCGAGACGCCGCTCGGCGGATCGCTACCGCAAGCAGAAATGGCTGGAGCGATCCCCGTTGCTGTGGGCTGAGACGTTCAAACACCGTGCGCCAGTGGCGCGGCCGCGAACCCTCACCTGGAAGTGTTAGCAACTCATTGACTAGCCGCGACTTCGGGTCGTTCCCGTGTATCTTCTGCGCTGGAAAGAAGCCGCTGGCTAGGATCGTCGCGCACAGGACGCCCATCACGTACACGGTGTGGTAGGCGGTCGCGAGGACGTAGCCCGCTCGATGAGTTCCCTCGAGTTCCGCCGCTCGTTCAGGTCTGGTGCTCGGTGTGGGCAGGAAGCCAGCTTCGTCTTCGACGAGAGCGAGAACATGAAAGCCGAATGTCGCCGCCGGACTCCACCGCTTCCTCAGGAGCGGCCAAGCCAAGAGAATCTCGCCTGCGAGGTCGTAGTCCTCTTCGTCCAGACTCCATGCGAGGAGCGCTTCCGCTTCTTGAATCAGTTCGCCAGCCGATCTCGGCAGCGTCTGCCGCCTCTCGCCGTCGCAGAGATACATCAAGGAATGCGTGAAGCCATAGACGTCCTCGCGGCTGCACCCAAGCAAGTCCATCGGCCGACCGACTGCCGATGCGCGTGCCGAAGCGCTGTCCCGTCGCCCGGCCAACCACGCCTGCTCGAGCATGCGGTGGGGAGGCCGTTCCCGTCCGCGATGCCCTAGGGATCCAAGGCTACGCTTGAGAACGGCATCGAATGCTTCATCCGGGACTCCGAGACGCGATAGACAGATGTGCGCTCCAGCATAGTCAAGCGCCATCGTGGGCTGGATGCAGACGCCGAGGAGCATCCGCGCGCTACGCGCCGGACCACTGAGCCTTTGGGACAGCCGGCGAACCCGGCCGAGGATCTCTCCGTCGTGGGCAACTCGAGATGCTACGAGAAGCAGATAGGCTGTTTCGTAGATCACCTTCTCTGGGCGCAAAGCTTCATGGCCGTCGGGATGCGCGTAGCCTGTCTCGGCGAGTCGATCTACGGCACGAGCTGCGACGTCGAGAGCTTGGCACACCCTGCGAGAGAGATCCCCAGGTTCCCATCTAAGCCCTGCGATGCTGGCCAATCGACCTAGGACCGCAACTCTCCCGCAACCCCGCGTAGCGCCGCGAGATCGGCGACGGGATTCCCTTCGATCCCGCCCCGAATGACATAGAACCGGATGAAGTGCCGCATTGTGCCGCAGAACACGTCCCAAGGGTCATCGGCCAACGAAACCGAAGGCCCGAGCTCACCGATCAGCTTCGCGATCTGGTTGAAATCAACGGCTTTCGTGTCGAGTGCTCGCTTGACGATCTCTTGGTGATTGGTCCGCTGGCTCATGCTCGCTCCTATTCGCCCCCTCGGGCTTCCGCTAGCTCGTAGCTCGACCCGGACTTTCGTGTTGAGATACGTGATTATCTTGTTGCTGTCAAGCAAATTCCCTGGAGCCTTTGGCCAACCGGAGGTATCTTTCGGGACATGCCGTCGAACCGCCTTCCGACCTCTGTGGCCGTCGGCACGTTCCTCAAAGATCAACGGAAACGGCTTGGGTACACTCTCCGAGACGTCGAAGAACTGTCGGCTTCATCCGGGCAGTTGATACCCTTCAGCACCCTCGCACGAATCGAACAAGGAAAGCTCGACCCAGGGCTACCCCGACTGCAGCACCTGCTTCGGGTCTATCACGTCCCGACGCAGGCGGCTGGAGATCTCCTGGATCTCGAGGAGTTTGCAGGAGAACTGCCCAAGGAAATCGATCCTGACCGTTTGTACGAGCTCGGTCGAAGCGCGTGGCAGCGCGGCGACGCGCGGGAGGCCTTGGCCGCGTTTATCGCGGTGCGACGGCGGGAAGGCGAGGACAATCAAGCGCGAAGGCAAAAGACACTGCTTGCTCTGTCTTCGATTGCCGGCACTCTCGGCAAGTACCACTTCGCCAAGCACATCATCGACGCGCTGCTCCTCGAGCCGCCTGACCCGTCGATCGTCGTCTCCGTGCTCGTTCAAGCCGCCAAGTGTTGGCAATGGTTGGGGAACTCTGACGTCGCGCTCTCGCTCGTCGAACGAGCGGAGAAGACACTGACTCGTAAGAGCCCTGCCAGGCAGGTTGCGTTCATCTTCCACGAGAAGGCGTCCATTCTCGTGGGGGTTCGCCAATTTCGTACTGCGGACGAAGCTCTCGATCGCGCCCTTGCGGCCTACAGGCGTGCTGGAGACGAGAGCGGATTCTGCCAGGCATTGGGAGTCCGGGTTCGGATGCACTTCGAACGCAAGAAGCCGAAGGACGCCCTCACGGCTGCGCGCACCGCTCGCATGTACGCGCAACGTCACGGCAACCACCGGCTTCGGCTACTGTTCTCGCTTGAAGAGGCGCGGGCACACCTGCTCCTACGGAACGTGAAGGCCTGCCTGACTCGGCTTGGACAAGTGGTTGCTGATTCGGCCGGCACAGACGACAAGGTCGTGCGCTTCTACACACACTACTACTACTGGCGGGCGTACGAGGAGCTTGGCGATGACCGCGGAGGGGTGGAGTTTGAGGCCGCGGCTCGCTACCTGGACTACCTCGACGAAATGACGCCAGAAGCGATTGAGATGCGCACACTGTTATCCGAGCGCGGGCGGCCACGGAGGCCGTGATTGAGGCGCAGATGAACTCAATGTGGGGGAAACCATGTCCTACTCAGATCTTGAAGCCAGCCTTGTCGGAACGAATGGAAATCTCGCGAGCGTGTCCGTCCACAACCCGCAATCAAACGCGGAAACCGCGCGCGTTCAGCTCACGGTCGCGTTCTCGGGTGGGGGTTCCCAAACGCTGACGAGCTCGAACTTCACGCTGCAAGCGGGTGGGACTAAGAACGTTCAACTGGCTGCGTCTGGAACGATCGGTAGTATCACTGACGGACCGACGCCCATCGAGCCGCTCTAGTCGTCCGATCGCCTCATTCACTCCAGCGTAAGCGACGGATCGCGCGGGGGTCGCCTCGTGAGGCCGATACGACTTTCTTGGGCAAGTTATCGGAAGCGCGGCGAGAGCAACACTTTGTGGATCTCCTTCTTACTTGCCGCGGAGAGAAGAGCAAGACGAAGGTCATGTCACACGCCCCGTACACAGTCGGGCTCTTGCCACAATCAGACGCCGATCACTTTGAATGAGGTTCTGGCCATGGGCCCATTGACCGCTCGAGTGTTCTATTCGGGTACCGCGAACGATGGCTGTCGCCCTTGCTCGCGGCCTCGATCTGCTGCCACGCGTTCGTGAACTGGGATCGGTGTCTCACTGGTGACCGCCACGCCCAGACGATCTGCGTGAACCGGCGACGGGACTAGTGGAACCCAGGCAGCCACCCGATTCGCGGTACCGCGGAAAATCAAACTCAACACTGCAGCGTACGTAATTCATCCTGCGACATGAAAAGAGTGAAGCCATGTCGTGACTTCACTCTTGTAGTGAATGCTGCGTCCCGTCGCATTGAGCATCGCGATTGGACGACAGCCGGATTGGTGGGTTCTCAGACCCCGCGACTTCTGCCGCGGAAGCCGGCTAACACCCAGACAATAAGCACAAGGCTGGGGCCCCACACTGCCGATCTGACAGCAACAGCGACCCACAGCGAGCTATGTGGACGCACCGAGAACAGAACCGTCTCAACGCTCGATAGTAGAAGCAAGCTTAGAATTGCTCCCATGCGTCTGGCAGTCGTGAGAGTGCGTGGAGCGTTGGGGGCGATCGCAAAGAACGAATGTCGTCGCATGAGACCTCCTCAGCAGGCTGTATCCCGTCGCGGTCATCGCGAAGGAATTGCGCCCGCCGAGGAAGTGCGGGTATGGGAAAGGGTACCGGCAACGAACAGGTTAATAGTGACAAGGATGCGGCAGGGTGAACCATCACCGCCGGAAGACATCGGCCATCCGCACTACATACAACGCCGCAGCAACCAGAGCTCGATCGAACGACTGAAGCCACACAAGCAGCGGTGAATGAAGAGACACTTTGGCGATTGTCGCAATGGCTACAGCGATGTTCAGCGCTGTAGCAAGTCCATGTACGAACCAGCCGCTGGTATCAGTTGTCCTATCATTGGCGGGGGAGACAAACGGGCCGATCACGATGATCGCACATGTGGCCGCGCCAATGAGTAGAACTATGATGCCAATGAACGCTATGACGTTGTCGGGGGCTCGCTGGGTAATCTCATGACCGAGCGAACCCAACACTGCGTAGCCAATAGCAAGATTCAGGTATACAGCAATTGTGCGAAGCAGTCCCAGGAATCTAGCAGTAACACGTCCGCACCATCGCGTGGCGCGGGCGGTTGCTCGAGTTGCTCGGTCGATGGCCAATTCGACACGCTTGGCAGCTCCTCGTAGAGCAGATTCGATACTCAAGCAGCACCTCCCGCGGTCGTGCAGCCAGTTGCCGGAACGACGGCCGGCCCTCGGCGGTCAGCGGAAGACGCCATCGTTGCTGCAATTGACCGATGATCTCCACGCAATTGGAATGTGCCATGGACTCCTCGATTGCGAGACGCCACCGTCCTTGAATGTGCCTGGTGTGAAGGTAGTGGTATCTGTTACCGAGGTTGTGTGAGTATTTACTCACAAAACGTCGAATTTGTCAAGCTGGGCCGAGTCGATTGCAGCCACCGGGACCAGTCGGTCATCCCTCACGGATGACCGCGGATGACTGAACATCAAGCCGGACACCCCTTCGGTTCTAGTTCGCCCCGTTCCCGCAACGTGCGCTCGCACGACGGACTGGTCGAATCGTACAGCGAGCTTCACCTCAATGGAAGTACTTTCTTGATGTTCATTGTGGGCAGAATCGGTCGCTTGCCCGAAACCCGTCGATTTCCTGGCTGCTCCGAGGAAGACTGTCGCCGCCGCTGAGTCCCGGCCACTCACCTGCTCGTCCGAATTCAAGTCGTGCCTGCTCTCGATCGACGCGGAAGAGCTACGCGCCCCCATGTGGATAAGTGTCGGTTTACAAGTTCAGTCGGTTTCCTACAGTGAAGCAATGAATACGAAACACATCGCGATCTACGCTCGGGTCTCCTCGTCAAGTCAGGACTTGGCGGCCCAGGAGCCTGATCTCAAGGCGTGGGCTGAAACTCATGCGAACGACCTCGAGGTCGTCTGGTACCGCGACACCTTCACGGGGAGCACGCTCGCCCGCCCGGGGATCGAAGCCCTGGAGTCCGCTCTTCGATCTCAGACCGTTTCACGAATCGTGATCTGGCGCCTCGACCGTCTCGGACGGACCGCTGCTCAGACGCTTGCGTTTCTCGCGCAGCTCGACGAGGCAAGAGTTGAACTCATCTCCATCCGAGACGGCTTCGATGCGACTTCGGCAACCGGAAGGCTACTGAGAACCATCCTCGCGGGCTTTGCAGAATACGAGCGAGAGGTGATCTCCGAGCGCATCCGCGCTGGGATTGCTGCCGCGAAAGCGCGGGGGCGGCACTGGGGAGGCAGGAAGCCAGGCGTCCGCCCCAAGCTGACACCGGCACGGGTCCAGGTGATCCGTGCGCTCGTGCGTGCGGGCACGAGCAAGACCGAGATCGCGCGGCAGCTTGGAATCAGTCGATCGACGGTCTACGAAGGGATTGATCTCACCGACCATCACCGGAACACGCACGAGACGCCGAATCTCACTTCGACCGGAGCAACAGGAGGCCCATGATGCGAGCGACCGTGTCCGGTACCATTTCGACGACCATCGTTCTTGTGGCGATTGCCATTTGTGTCATCGCGACGCCCCCAGCTCTCGCAAGCGACAAAAAGAGCAAGAAGAGCGAAGTCGAGAAGCGGCCGTTCCAGGTTCTGAGGCCTACGGTCGAACTGTCGCCCACGCAAGGCTACGACGCCGTTCGTGAGATCGGCGGGGTTCGGATCGAGCTAACTTCGACGCAGTTCGAAAGCAAGCCGATGTACTTCGTCTCAGTCCAAAAGCGCGAGGACGCTCTCGAGTCCTGGACCGGCGTCCGAGTCAATGACCTTGCTCCGGTCTGGGTTGGCGTTCTTCCATTCTTTGAAGTGACACCGAGGAACGTTGAACTCAAACTCAGAATCACGAATCATCTCGGCCGTGTCCTGCGGTTGGAGGGCGTGGCACTTCAGTTCGTGAAGGACGGCGAGGCCTTGGACGTCGGTGAGACCGCAAACGCTCTCGGCAAGGTCCTGATCCTCCCGGAGAAATCTTGGGAGGGAACACTCTCAGGCCCGACGCTCCAAGCCTTCGGACTGAAAGAGTTCGACGCGCGGACGTCGTCTGCGGGCCTGCTGAAGGATGCGGTCACCGCCAGCGAGGGCACGCTCCTCATCGGAATCTACGATGTGATCACGGAAGTCGACGAGGCGAGCAATCCCAAGAAGCGTAGCAACTTTGAATGGGTCTTCGCCTACAAGGCCAAGGCCACGCCGGAAGACGCCGAGGCCATGCGGTGGAAGGCGAGACTCACGACCGAGCAGATGAAGCAGATCGTAGGCAATCACTCCCCTGAGGAATTCAATGCGATGCTGCCCGGAGGACAGGCGCATTGACGTGGCCGTACGACTCCCTGGCGCCGGCGGAGCTCACTGGCTAGCGAGCCCTGCCCCGCGAAACAAGTACCCTCGCGCCAGCCTCACTGTGTCGATGAGTGGAATTGCATAGAGACTCAACAGGGCAAGCGCGACGCCTCGCCACCAGGACGTGAAAATGGTCGCATTGACGATTGCGACGGGAATGAGCGTACTGATCGGCAAGCAGAAAAGACCGAGCAGAATCGAACGGTTGATCGCCACGTCGGCGGAAGACCTCCCCTCCCGTCTCACGAGCCAAGTCGAAAGCAATTCGATCATGTGAGTCCGCGGGCCCAGGCGGTCGTCGTGACGGCCCTTCTTGCTTCTGGCGGGCGTCGAAGCGCTTTCGTCCCTGGCCTCGGGGGCTTGCTGTTCGCGAAGGCCACGTGCTTCATCCGCGAGTACCAGCAGATATCGCACCATCACGAAGTACAACAGTGGTGCTAGCAAGAATGCGATCCGTCCCGTTACGTTCTCGCCAACTACCGGGAGCCGAATCGATGGCTCCGTGTCGGCGAGATCGTGCGCGATCGAGCGACCGGAATCTAGGTTGCGGAGCCAAATCCCTGTCCCGCGAAGGGCCTTGGCCTGCATACGATCAGTGATGGGCCCTTGGTAGAAACCCTGGAGATCCGCGATCGTAGCGTCGAATTCATCCAGCCCCTGAAACAGGACTCCGATTTGGTTTGCGGACAGCGTGTTCCAATCCGGTTCATCAACTTCCTTGGGGATACTTGAGACAAGATCGGCAGGCAGTTTCAGCGCATTGGCGGTAGTGGTTAGCCAGCCAGGAGGTTCGTTCAGTGAATAGTACGTGGTCCAGATCTCGAGAACTTCCGACTTGAGAACGATTCGACGCACTCGGAGCCACTTCAGCTCCTCAAGCCACGAACGGACGAGGTCGGAGAAGTCCCGACTGTTGGTCTGATTGATGAGTCCGAGGATTCTGCGGTCGTCGATGTGTACTTGTGCGTTGAGGTCAAGATGTGCGGCGCCGACAGGCTCGGCCCACTTCGGACCTTGCAGCTCGTGAAGGAACCGCTCGCCAACCTCGATCGCCTGAAAGATCTTGGCATCGTACAGCGAGCGAAAGCCCACTTGGTCTGTCTCGAGCTGATCTATGGCACGGACGAATCGTCGAGCAGCCGGTACGAGGGCCCGCTGTGGGTCTTGAAGAAACAGCGCGAATGAGAGCCAGTAGAGAACGCTGAGCAGAACCAAGCTCAGAAAGACGGTGCCGAGTCGTTTCTCGGTTTCCGTGTAGCGCTCTCTTAGGTCGGAACCCACTCTCCCCTTCTACTCGCCCGCGACACGCATCTAGTCACCCCAGACGATGCGCCGGCGGCACTCGCATTGGCGACGTGGCTACGCCCTGCCACTCGTGCTCAAGATGCGGTCAACTTCGTTCATGCCAAAAGCGTACGGTGAATAGGAGCCTGACGGTCACCCTTTAACCGCCGACTGGGTTTTCTATCCGAGCACTCCATTCATATAAAACTTCTAAACGCCTAGCCTCCTTTGTTGCTGGTCTGCAACACCTTCACATAAGAACCGCTTGCTTTCACTTCTGGCCGCGCGCATAACGGGGCTGGGAATGGCGTGGTTCGGCGATCCCTGCTGCGGCTTCCGACTCTTGTACCGGCGCTTGTTCGCATGCACGGGGAGAGTTAGTTGACCAGTCAAGTCATGTGCACCACGGCGTTTGTTGTCGGACTCATCCTGATTTTGTTCACCGCCGTCGTGTACCTTTTCAAACGTTCGAAGACGGAAGATGGAAAGGTCACGTTCGGTGTGTTCGGGCAGACGTTCTCTGGCACGATGCTCGGCGCATTCCTCGTGGTAGGACTGATTCTGACGCTGGCGTCACTTGCTCAAGCGAAGCATGAAGAGTCGCAGGCAAGTGAACTCGCCCAGGAAGCAGACACCTTGGTCACCCAGGCAAAGGAGGGTGGTGCGGCCCAGCACGCCCCCGACGCTTTTCGGAAAGTCACTGAGGCAAAGGGCGAATTGGACAAAGAGATTGCTACCCAGAGCTCCAAGCTTCCGATGTTTCGGTCGTATGCGAGGGCGAAGTCGCTCGCGGAGGATACAAAGGCGAGCGCAGGTAGCCTGCAGGAGGTGCTGAGGGCAAGAGGAGTCCTCACGCCTTCATCCGGGTCACTCCAGGATCAAATCCGGCGCGTCTATCACGATGTGCTAGATCGTGCGCCACTGACCTGGGAGGTCGACGTCTGGCTCAACAATATCAACTCAGGTAAAGAGACTATTGCATCAATGCGAAGGGCGTTCGCGAGCGACCCACAATGCGACGCGGCAATCACGACCGCGTACCAGGCTGTGCTTCACCGCGGTCCTTCGCCCGAGGAGGTGACGACCGCCAGGATTCAATTGGCCAGCGGAGCCTCGATCGCATCAATCAGGCGGCGGCTCGCGGGGCCAGGCTAGAAACTCGTTGCTGGGTACGCGGTCGGCGGTCGAGGCATCGTGGTCGCTTGTGTTCAAGTTTGTCGGCGCTCGATGCCCGTACCTGTTCCGCCTTCGCAACACGGCTGAACACAGCAGCCCGTTCTGTTGCTTGACAGCACCGCTTTTCCTGCGTCTAAGCCAGCGTCAGTTCACGACAGGGTCCATACACAGCGTGGCAATTTTCGTTCATTACCGGTGACAGTGAGACGCGTTGGGGAGTAGCGAGGGCCGCCGGTGCTGTCTGCCTAGGCGCCAGCCGGCGAGCTCGTTTCCGTTCTGGAAGGGTCATTCATGAACATCGGATCGTCTTCTCAGCCGACGGCTTTCGCCATTGACATCATGGGCCGATACGTCTGCAACACGTTCGACGAAGCCATGGCCAACTCCGACCCGGCTTTTCGCGCGACCGCAACAGATGTAAACGGCAATTCTCTTCCACCGCGCGGCGACATGCGCCCGTTCGACTTCATAATCATCGGCGGCGGAACGTTCGGGGGCGCAGTCGCGGAGCACCTACTCTTCCGCAGCACGGGGCGCGCCGAGCGCATCCTCGTTCTGGAGGGAGGACCGTTCGCCCTTCCAGAGCACATCCAGAACGTTCCTTCGATCGCGGGGGTCGGGGAGGTTTGGGGTTTCCCATGGAATGGCAACATCGGATTCAGCGGCCTCGCCTTTTGCGTCGGGGGGCGGTCGATCTTTTGGGGTGGTTGGTCGCCACGCTTGCTCGACTCCGAGACAGGTCCCTGGCCGAAGACGGTGCTCGACGATCTGAACGCAAAGACGCTGACGAGGAACGGCGACGATGGCTACTTCCGCCAGTCGGGCCGGCAGATTGGCGTCACGGAAACAAACGATTTCATCTTCGGGGAGCTCCATTACGCGATGCGCGATGTGCTGTTCGGGGCCGTGGAGGCAGGAACAATCAGCGATGCCATGAGCCTCTCGTCGCTGCCGGAGTCGCCGATGGTGGAGATCCTCGACACGGTACCAACAGTGCAGGATCTCGCCGCGATGCTCGGCATTCCGGTTCCCAGCCCGCAGCCCCCGAATCTCAGGCAGCAACTTCTGAACAAACTGAAGCTCGAAGCGCCGCTCGCCGTGCAGGCACGGCCAGGACACGCGGGGTTCTTCCCACTGAACAAGTTCAGCTCGGTACCACTGCTCGTCAAAGCCGCACGTACCGCGTATAGCGAAGCGCCGGGGGACGATGTCCGGAAGCGGCTGATGATCGTGCCGCGCTGCCATGTCTCCCGTCTCAGCGTGGTCAGCGACGGCATCGGCGGCAACCGCGTCGACGCTGTCCTCACCGAGCGCGGCCCAATCCCGGTCTCTCCCGATTGCGACGTGATCATCGCCCTCGGCACGATCGAAAGCACGCGCCTGGCGCTCCTCTCCTTCGGCGAGGACGGGCGGATCGGCACCAATCTCATTGCCCATCTTCGTTCCAACGTCACGTTCCGTGTCGCACGCGAAGCGTTCGCGGCGCTCGATCCAAGGCTGCGGGGCCTCCAATCGTCCGCACTCTTCATGAAGGGGCAGCATCAGTTCACAAAGCTCGACGGCTCACCGGACGGCGTTGGGCATTTTCACTTTCAGATCACCGCCACTGGTTTGGACGCCGTGAACACGAATGCCTAGGCTGAGCTCTTCCAGAAAATCCCAGACATCGACACATTGGCGGGACACCTGACCGCGAGCGACACGCATGTCGTTATCACCATCCGGGCCATCGGAGAGATGCAGACGGACAATCCGGCAAGTAACATCACGCGCGATCTCGATCCGCGTCAAGTCGACTACGGCGAGCGAAAAGTATTCGTCAACCTCAATGCCGGCGCCCGAGATTTCGAGTTGTGGGAAGCGATGGACACGGCCTCCGATCAATTGGCCGCCGTATTCGCCAATGGAAAGAGCATTGACATTCTGACTGGCGACGGCAAAAGGATGATCGCGCCAGGCGTCGACGCTTCGACGTACGCGACCCACGTTCCGCACCGGATCAAGGACGCGAGCGGGCAACTCGCCAACAATCCGGACCGTCGCGACGGACTTGGAACGACTCACCACGAGGCCGGAACGCTTCGCATGGGCGATGATCCCGCGAAATCGGTTACGAACCCCGACTGCCGTTTTCACAACGTCAGAAACGCATATGTCGCCAGTCCGGCGCTCTTCCCGTCGACCGGCTCGCCCAACCCGATGCTCACCGGCATCGCCATGGCGCGGCGTCTTGGCGACTACCTGCTCCCGCCGCCGCCGGTTCCCTCTTCCCGCATCACCTACCTCTTTGACGGGAGCCAGAACGCGGCCGAGTTCTTTTCGAAGTGGCTCATGGCTGGAGGCGGTTGTTTTCGTATCGTCGGACGATCGATCATCGCGCGGCCGGGTCCCGGGGGCATCGGACTTCTGTATTACGCCGCTCAGCAGTTCGATAACTTCACGCTCGATCTCGACTTCTGTCTCCCGCACCCGCGCGGCAATCAGAACGACAACAGTGGCGTCTTCGTTCGTTTCCGCGATCCGCGGAAGCCGGAGCTTCCGGGAACGCCGGGTCCCGATGTCCCAGGAAATGCGGCGACGGTGGGCGTCGACACTGGGTACGAGATTCAAATTGATGAGGAGGCGCGCGGCGATACACGCAGGTCCGATTCGGATGGCACCTTCCCCGAGAAGGATGGCCACTTCTTCAACCGCACCGGGGCGATTTACAAAGTGAAAGCCGCCGGAACCGCACCGGGGCAGCAGAACTACACCAATGCCCAGCGCCTGCGCCACGGCCTGTGGCACCATTTCACGATCAAGGTGACGGATCGTACTTACGAAGTGACGCTCAACGGACAGCTCGCGACCACTTTCACGGCCGACCCAACAGATCCGAACGAAAAGTTCCGCGGAAGGAAACGTAGCGAGGATCCCGACTCCGGTTTCCTCGGTCTTCAGGTCCATACTGGAAACATCGCGTTTGCAAATTTGCGCGTCACTTGACGCGTAGCGATTTCAAAGGGAACAGCGACGGACTCGCCCTTGGCTAGCCGCCGTGTTGCACCACAGCAACACACCCAAATGTTTCTCATTGCGTTTCGCTTCCACCGCCGTATCATCACAAACAGGGGGTGGCCATGTAATCGGAGGATTGCATGGCCAACTGGAAGTCGGTCATTCCCGGCTTTGGGACGCCGGGGATTCACCGGAGCGCAAAGACACTTGCCTTGCCCACCCGGTGGGACTTCGGGGAGTCGTGTCTGCGCTGTTGGCCTCACGAGTCTGAACGGAAGTCCATCTGTCTTCGCCGATGTCGGTGGGCCAGGCGGGCTGCCAATTGAGCCGAGGGCTCGGGAGGAGCGTCGTGAAACGATTCCTTTTGTTCGGTTCCGCGGTCTGTCTTGTGCTCGCGGGGGGGATCGCCCTCGCGGAAGAGAACACGTCGCCCGTTGATCCGAAGGCCAAGCCCGACCAGCCAGCGCCGACGGCTCCCGCACCTCCGAAGGTCGACGGAGTTCTCCCGCAGCAGAATGCGCCGGCTCCAGGGGCTGGAGTGAACAAGCTCGGCGCGAACGTTCACAAGGATGGCACGCCGGATTGCGGTACCACCGCTTGCCCGCCCACCTTCTGCTTTGACGAGAATGGCGGTCAGTCCACCTGTCACCACCAGGCGGGCGGCACGTGCAGCGGCAACACGGATACTGGGTACCAGAAGTGCATCGACGGGACAGTCACTCACGTGTGTCCGGTGGGCCAGACGGTGCACCTCCAAACGTGTCCGTGCTCCTGCCTCGGTAATTCCTGCGGCACGCACGTCGTGTTCCTGGACTGCGAAGGCGAGTAGTTGAACTCTGCAGGGCCCCAAGCCCCGCCTCCTCAGCAACACCCCAGCTCCGGGACACCCCGGATTCAAGCGAGAGAGTAGATCCCGATCTAACCGAAAGGAGTACCTGGAATGCCCAAGTCTCGCGCTGTCCGGATTGTGAAGTCCGTTTTCGTCGTCGCCATCACCGTGATCAGCTTCCTCTCTATCGGGCTACTGACATCGGGCATCACGCCGACTGCGAAAGCGACCTGCTTGGCCGGCACGTGCGGCCCGGAAGATCCCATTGTGACGTGCGCCAACTGCGTCACATACGCGAACATCTGCGCGGCGAATGAAGCCTGCCAGTACAACTGCCGCGTCGGTGAGGACGGCCCGCCGCCCTGTCCTCAGCACTGATCGTTGATCGGACGCTCCCTTCGAGCGTCTGCACCGCATTCGTACTGCGAATCGAATCACCCGTGCGATGAGTTCCGACTTGCTGTCTTAGTTGCCGATTGCGCCAAGCTAGGCCACTGAAAAGGAGATTGCCATGAAGCGACTGCTGTTCTCGTTTGCGATCATTCTAAGCGCTGTGCTGCCGCTGAACGCTGCCGATCGCGGGACCGTCCCGGATCCTTCAAAGGAATCGGAGCAACCTAAGGCCACGACGGCGACCCAACCGGCGGGTCGGATCAGCTGCGCCGATGTGCCCATGAAGCCCAATGGCTCGGTTGATATGCTCGCCTACGGGGAGAAGGTGGGCTCCATGACTCCCGCCCCACACCCGACGGGAGACACACCGGATTGTCCGGCCGTGGTCCACTGCCCGGCGAGCGCCGGTTGCGATCGCTGCCACGGAATCAACTGCAGCGATGTCGATACGGGGGAGGCGGATTGTCTGCTCACACCCACGGTCCTATTCCACTGTTCCAGCGGCACGATTCACATCCATCCTTGTAACGAGTGTGAGGGTCTCTGTACTGTAGGCCACGCGTGCACCGACGCTTATTCGCAGACCTGGGACTGCGAGTAGTAGCACCTCACCGCCCCCGGCCGACTTTCGTCGGTCGGGGGCTCTTGCCTAGATTCCGCCGCGTGGATCGCATCAACTCGACAAGGACAGCGCGCTGCGGCACGTGGAACTCTCACGGCCCAATGCCCTCCCCCGCCCGCTCCCCACTGTTTCTCGGTCCGTGAGGGGCATGGCCGTGTCGGATTCAGACTGCTCTTCCTGAAAGAGCAAGCTCTCCAGACTTAGCAGCTGAAGATCGGAGGGCGGTGTAGCAGCGGCCCGACGATCTTCATCTGCTAGCGCGCTCCGGGCTAAGGAGCCGGAATGCAGAGACCCGTAGTGTACTCACCACCGCACGAGAGGCACTTGCCGACGTCGTAGTCGCAGTTGCCCCAATCGCCCCCGCAACATTCAAGCAATTGCAAGACTTTGCTCTTTCGGCCCGAGAGATTGAAGCAGGCCGGAAAATCAGAGTTAGCGTATGCCGTGAACGCTGTAACGTTCGATGCCGTTACCTCGATCACAATGGTTTTTGTGACACCGTCAGCTTCATTGATCGTCTGTACCGACGCCATTGTGAATCCGTTGTTTTGAATAATCGTCGAGGCGGACGAGATAACACTGTTCAAGGAAGTCCCGTCGCATGAATTGTGGCGCAGCAGGATCATGAATCCCGACGCTGTTTCCCTCGAATCGTTGAACCGAGGCTCAACGTAAGCGTTCTGAAGCAGTGCAGTCAATGCAGAATCGATCGTCGTCGGCGCGGACTGGTTGTTGTTGTAGGCGTACCCGCTCGGAAGAGCGAATGCGCTCGAGCACACCGCGAAGGTCAAGGTCGCGAGTATCGCAAACGACTTCATTGCATCCTCCTTCTGGTCCAAACGGTTTCCGTCGCAACGCCATTGAGGAACACTACTACGGCAGCCCTGATCGGGTCGCCCCATATTGTGGACGTTCTTGGGACGGTTTCCGAGAGCGCCAAATGGCCCTAGGCATCGACAGCATCCGCAATCGCAGCGGAAGAACGATTGGTCTTGCCAAAGAGTGCGCTGCGAAACCTGCGCCACGACCCCGAGGCACCGCACATGAGTTCCGGGGATTGCCGTGAAAGGCGCGAATGAAGGTGCCGCCTCCTCGGCGCCTACTTCAAAGCGTCTTGGCGAGCTCTCTTGCGCGTAGAACTGCCGTCGCGATCCAAAGAAGGAGAGAATCGATCGAAACAGCGTATGCAACGACCCACGCTTGTCGAGTCCAAAGCAGAGACGCCATGGTCCTCAGGCTGACGGTCAAATCGAATGCTTCGTATGACGGCGCGATCATCCGCACCATTGCTACGAGGCCCGCGGGCACGAACAGAACCGCGGCGGGGTACTGGGACGACGTCAGTGACGCGAACAATGCGTCCAGAAACTCATATCGCAAGAGAAGTGTGATCGCGACGGCCAGGATAGGATGAAAACGAAGGGTAAGGCACAAGCTAAGGGCGGCAGGAATTGAGAAACTGATAAGTTGAAGCGCGAGAGCAACATCGACGCGCGGAAAGTACGTGCGCAAGGTGATCGCCAGGAGCACGTGAAGAATGGCCCAGAGAACAAGAGTGAGAGTGCCCAGTACGCTCATGACACCGAGAAACTTTCCAACGACGATCTGCCATGGCATTACGGGCTTGCAGAGCATCACCTGCCACGTCTTGTCGCGACGTTCCGATTGGATGGTCCACGCGCCGAGAAGCGCGGCCAGAACGAATCCCACGATTGCATAGAATGAAATGACGTCCCAAGCGATTGCTGCAGAAACGGCCTGGCTGGTCCAAGTTCGTATTCCGATCACCGACTCGACGACGCCGGCCACGAGAACCAGAGCGACGAGAACACCGACGACGAACAAGCGGGACCGGCTTGTTCGTCTCAACTGGGTCCGTGCGAGTGCACCGATCGCGCTCATGGCTTCGATAACACCTCAATGAAGTAGTCCTCTAGGCGGATGTTCTCGGATGCCACCGAAATGATATCCGCTCCGATGGTTCGGAGATATGCGAGTCGTGCGTGAGTCTCCGATGAAGACGCCGCTCGCCATTGCGCAACAGTGTCGCTCTCCTTCACTGCCCCCGTAGGGAGAGCGGCACCAGGGGGAACGGCGAAACGGATGATGCGGCAGTCGTGGGACGCTAGTATCGTGGCAAGTTCGCCTTCGGCCACGAGCGCACCGTGGTGCATAACACCGACCCTGTCACAGATGGACTCGATCTCACTGAGAAGGTGTGAGGACATGAGAATTGCCGCGCCGCGTTGAGCAAAGTCTTCCAATAAGACTCTGACGTCTCTCCGTCCCAGGGGATCGAGTTCCTTTGTCGGTTCATCAAGAACAAGAAGAGCAGGCTCGGTGAGGATCGCCTGCGCGAGCGCGGCTCGCTGCCGCATACCTTTCGATAGTCGCGCCAAGCGACGGTCTGCTTGTGCCGACAGTCCAGTTCTTTCGAGCGCCCGGGAGATTATTTCCGCGCGTCCATCAGTAGCAAGGCCATAAAGTTCAGCAAAATACGAAAGCATCTCACTGACAGTGAGGAAGTCATAGGCTGTCCAGTCTTCCGGCATATAGCCGACGTAACGAAATCCCGGCGAGCCCGATTCGACCGCGCGACCGAACATAGCGATGCTTCCTCGCGTGGGTTTCAGGAGCCCGAGGAGACAGTGCAGTGCGGTCGACTTGCCGGCGCCGTTGGGACCGAGCAGGCCATAGATCTCGCCCCGCCGCAAGCGAAGCGTAAGGCCCGCGACTGCAGTCACCTCCCTGCGCCAGCCGTCGCGGAACACTCGACTAACGTCGCGCATTTCCACGACAAGATCCGTATCACCAGACATACTTGTCCTTGTACTTCCACAAGACAATTTGCTTGGCATTGTCGATCGAGAGGTCTTTGTCCTCTCGAAGCCGGCCGTAATACTCCCTTATTTCTCGGCCGCCCCTTGGCTCGACGCAATCGCAGTCAAGCACTCGCGCACCGCAGCCACAGGCGCACGCAAGACGAGAGAGCGCCCATGACGCTTGCACTGAGAGTGGCGAAGTATCGGGCGCAGGCTCGCAGAGGTGACGACTCATTCTGGACGCAGCCAGGATCTGCCCCAACTGAACATTCACTATTTGCCGAAACGACATGTCTCCGACTGGCCCCTCGAACGCTCCTACGTAGAAGCCTCTCACGTTCCCCTCTTCGTCAATGAAACACGTCGTCGGAAAAGCAACAACGCCGAAGGCTTTCGCGACCGATCCTCCGTGATCGATGAGGATCGGATAGTTCACACCCTTTTCCCTAGCGTAGCGAGCGACAGTAGGCGCGGCCTCATCGAAATCGACGCCCACAAGGGCAATCGGATCATCTGGATGCTCCTGAACGAACTTCCGAAAGATCGGTAGCTCTGAATCGCAAGGGCCACACCACGTCGCCGTGAAATTCAGGATTACGGCCTTGCCGCGAAACTCCTCGAGTGTGCGGGTGGCACCCTCCATGTCCTGGAGCGTGAAAGTAGGCGCTGGGCGATTCGTGCCAGTGAGATGCGCTCTGGTATCGTCCGGCAGATTCCGAATCCGATAGGTCGTACCAGTCGCGAGGAGCGTCAACAACCCGAGCATGAGCTTCCAGTTCCAGGAAGTGGAACCACCGGTGTGCGATGTCATGGGTCCGTTCATCCTCCGGTAACAAGTGTGGTCCAAGATCGAGTCCGATGCCCTACCGCCGACGCCATCTGAAACTCTGATACGCCTGTAGATCTCGCGCCTGCGCTCCTGCCAAATTCTACTCGCACCCGTCCCGCCGATCCGGTCGGTCGCGCAAAGGCCATGGCCTCAGAGTTCAATCCGCGATTGGATCAACCGCTTCCACGGCGGTCTGCGGCGATTTTGAGCCCCAGAGCCGCGAATCAGCCTTCGCCATGTCTACCGCAGCCGAGTGTGCTGCCATGGGCGCCGATCCGAATACAACACGATCCAATGCGCCACCCCAAACTTCGGAGGTGAGGCCACCGAGGGTTTTCGGACGACGCGTGGAGCGGGTCTGCTTCGCCTGTGAGGGTTCAGGAGTGTGTCCGCTCTGCCACGGCTCGGGTCGGCAGCGCCGCCGATCGTCGGCGGACGCGAGTTAGCACGTGAGGTGTCGCAGCTTCGCAGCCGTCTCCTGATCACTTGGATGCGTGTACACCGTCGTCGTGAGTGGTGAGGCATGGCGTGCGAATCGCTGCGCCAGGAACAGGTCTCGCGACGCCCGGTAGACGTTCGTGACGGCGGTGTGCCGCAGGGCGTGGAACCCGTAGATGCCGTCAAACCCAGCTTGCCGCTGCCACGCCGCCCAAGCGAACTGGACCCGGCGCTTCGAGATCCGGCGGCCGGACTGGTTGGCGAACAACGGGGTGGTAGGGGGAGACTTCCTCGCCCTGCTGCCGCTTCCAGTTCCAGAACCGCCGCAGCTTGGCGACGAGCCGATCCGGTAAGAACACGTCGGCAGCTCGACCGCCCTTGGCGATCGCCGACCAGATGCGCACCCGCACCCGCGGCGTGCCGTCTGTTGCGAACACATCGCCGACGTCCCGGGGTGGGCGCGTTGTTAGAGCGCACGCTTCGCACCTTTGCGCTCGGTAATCTTAGAAGGCATGTTTGGCTCCAGCCCGGTGTTGGCGGGCGCGACGCCGCTGGGCTAACGCTGTTGAAAACGCAGCCCCGCCAGCTATGAAGCACACCGCTGCACCCCCGAGAGCACCAACGCCACGGTCCCAAAGCATGTAAATTGCGAATCCGCAGAACGTCGTCGCCGTCAGCTTAAGGACAAATGGTGACAGTAGGAACCTCGCCCACGCCTCGATCCGTTGCCTCCACTCGGCGGCCTCGGCCGGCGCCGTCTGACCGGATTGTTCGAGTAGCTCGAAGCGCCGGCCAGACCTCATCGTCGCGCAGGATCTGAGCGAGTTCGTCCATCGGGCTCATGTGGAAAGTCTACGGCGAGCCGCTGACCTCGACAGGATTCAGCGGCGAATGCGGTTGCGATTGCGCAAACCGGTTCTTACAGAACCTCTAAACGTTGTTGCCATTTCACAACGCTGTTATCAAATATTGCTTGCATCCATCGTCGGACGCGCGAATAAGCACGCGCAAGGGCAACTGCGGGTGCGGGTTCGGCGAAGACCCTACGCAGCGCGAGCAGGAGTCTGGCCACGCCGCTTCTTCAGCCAGTGTTCAACGAAGGAAACACGGCATTCGGCCCCGCTGCGCGATTTGGCATTGAGAGGGAGGCCTGACTATCGGCGATCGCGCCTTTCTGCGAATTGCGCCGGACCAATTTCCAGTCCCATCACGTACAGGGCCGTCCGACGCCTCCTTCCACAAGAGTGTTGCGGACCTACAGCGTCTCGTCCGGCGGACCCGGACCACACCGATCCCCTCCAGTCTGGTTTTGACAAGCTAGGTGCTTCCGAGCCCCAAAGAGTTCCTGCTCAGCCCGGCCAACCCTGCTCACTCGAGATGTTGCAACCTCGCTTGCCTGCATTTCTTGAGGACCGGTGAGAGCACTACGTATCGTTGGTGTCGGTTCATCAATCTTCAATCCGTACGCACGACTTCAAGGAATCCGCTGTCGACGAGCAGCTCGACCAAGCGCTTTACCGAGTCTCGCGCTTCCCCGACGACGCTCTCCAAACAGTCTTCCAGCTTGAACTCGCGGGACTGTCCCGAAACCCAGCGACAAAGCGGAAGGAGTCTGATTGGCACCTGAACGGCATCCCGTCGCCCATCCGAGGTGCCTATGGTGATCACCACATCATCACCCTTGTTTCCTTCCACGCGCCACTGTGCGCGAAATGCGCGCCGAAACGCAACTCTATCCGTGAGCCTCTTCGCCAGACTCGGACTGATCTTCTTCCGTGTCTGCGCGAAAGTGATGCTGACGAGCTCCTCGCGCAACAGTTTCCAATACGCTTCAGCCTCCTGACTCCGGTAATGAGCAGTCTTGCGCCATTCTGGAAAACGCATGAGGTGGCGGCGCAGATCTTCCGTGATTACGTCGGCCCACGGGTTTGGCTTCACCAGTAAATTCAACGAGATTGATGGCGCGATCGTCGTTGTGGAATGCCAGTAACCTCGAGGAACGTACAATACGGAACCGGGTACAAGTTGGACGTGTTTCCATTCGGTCGGTGGCATGGGTCGCTCTGGCATGAATCCGCCTTGAAGTTCTTCGTAACCTTCTTTCAGCGCACCGGCAACCACGTTTTCATCGGACACCTTCCATTCCTTGACCCCCTGCAGCTGTATCGTGAAATTATCGTTCTGGTCCCAGTGCGGCGGAACGCCGCCATGATTGGATACGTACACTCCCGGGATAACTGCCCGCCCAACAACCTTCAACTGCTTTCCAAGCCGATTCGCCGAGTCGGCTAACGGTCCGGCGAATCGCATCTGCAAGGTGGCCTCCGCGTGCTCCAACAGCACGAGTGCCTGACCAATCGAAATTGAACTAAGGACATGCCTGCCGAGTATCGCAAGAACTGCGCCGCATTGTGCCGCGATATTGCGGATGTCCGTTCCGCCGATCTCCCGGGTGATTGCTCGAACACGGAGGGCGGACGCGTGTGACTGGAAGACACGCTTCTGCCAATAACGTTGCAGAAAAGTCGTAGGTGATATCGGCCAGACCAGACGACCGAGGTCGACAGCTATTTGCGGCGCGGCACGTCGCGCGGTACCTGACTTCACATGCGCGGGCATTCGCGTGTAGTATATGCATGAAGAAGAGCGTTCGGTTCCTCATTGTGGGCTGGAGTAGGGATGCCCCGCGTGCGTGCCGACAGTTAATAGGCCCCACAAGAAATGGAAGAACGAACACTAGGCAGCCCGAGCGACCTCTTACCGGTACTTCGCTTGTCCCATCTTATCTCGCCGCTCGCAACCGCGGAATTCTGGCGCACATATTGGCTGACTGGGACTCCTTTCCTATCTGAGCCTTGCCAAGATGCCTTGGCGTGCTTTCGTAACATCAAGGCCTTCGCCGACGTCCGCGAGTTGACCTCGGCTCTGAAGAGTGATGTCACCCTTTTCGGTCCGAGGCAATTCCGCGGCACCATCCGGCCGGATCAGGCTTTTGAGTTCATGAATCAAGGGTTTACGCTCTACATGGTTGGCGTCGAAAGAGACGTACCCGAGACCAAGGCGGCGCTTCGTTCTCTCGCTGATGACCTCGGCATTCCGGAATGGGCGATCAGTGTGGAGGCATTCGCAGCTGTGAAGGGCTCGATCTCGAGCTTTCATTACGACCACGACGTGAATTTCCAAATCCTACTCCACGGTATGAAGCGCTGGTGGCTCGCACCCAATCAACACATTCGAAATCCAATCTTCCCCTACCATCCCCGCCGAGCATCAGATGGCGGCGTGACGGGATTCGTCGAAGAAGCTTTTGCTCGAGACCCGTTGGTACCAACCTGTAGGCTCGAGCAAATGTGCGAAATGACCGCGGAAGAAGGGACTAGTTTGTTTCTGCCAAGAGGGCATTGGCATGAGACAGAAGCCATGGATCGTTGCTTTGGCGTCAACATCGTCTTGAAAGGAACGAAGTGGTATGACGGAATCGCGCGTGCCCTAAGCCTACGATTGCAGGCGTTGGAAGAGTTTCGAGCGTACGCGCACGGGGTCATGAACGCAGATCCAGACATCGGTGGGACGCCGCGGGCGGAGTTCGATTCGCTGAAGGTTCGCGCTGCTGAAGTCTTACGCGAACTAACGCCTGCGGAAATCGTCCTGGCTGGCCAGTCGTTCACAATGCGCTGGACAGCAAGGGCGCAAGATCGGTCCATACGAACTGGCGGTGATAGTTGGTATCTTATCATGCCTCTTGTTACTGAAGAGCCAATCGAACTGGACGAGCACACAGGACCGTTTCTTGCTGCGCTGACCCGTCTCAACTCCGCATTCCGTTGGGAGCACGCGCTAAGACTTGCTGGGGGAATGGACGTTGTCGGAGTGCGTAACGCCTTGGAAGAGTTGGTCGGACTCGGTGCACTGGAGTACTTGAGCACCCGATCGGGTTAGCGAGCTGATGCCCCGAGGTTCATCGGGCGCCGGGCGGTTACACTGCCGCCTTCACTGCCGTAGCGGCATCGAGTCTGGAAGCCTTCATTGCCGGCGCGATCCCGCATGCAACTCCGACGACGATTGCAGAGATCGTCGCTATCGCGGCCGTGACGAGAGGGAACACCCTAGGCCACCCACTGAGTTCGCAAACTAGCCAGGTCGCGCACAAGCCGAGTACCGCCCCGGTCAATCCGCCAATCCCGGTGATTACGGCCGACTCGAATACGAACTGACGGAGCACTGTCATCCGCGTGGCGCCGACCGCTCGACGAAGGCCAATCTCGCGCACTCGCTGTCGAACCGCCAACCACATGGTCGCAAATACTCCAACGACACCTATCGGGAGGGTGACGACTGCGATACCCGCTGTAAGACGACGGAGAGCACCTCCGATCCCGCGTTCAGCTCGAATCAACTCCGAACGATTTTGCAGCACGAAATCATCGGGGTGATTTGTGGCTAGCTCGTGAGTGCGGCGAAGCACGGTCGTCACACGTCTTTCGACCTCACTCGTTTCCTCCGGGCTCCGAGACTGCACGTAGATGCTATCGAGCATGATCTGTCCCGAGAGTCTTGCCACCATTGAGCGGAATGGTACAAACACTAGGCGGTCGAAATCGCGTCCCATGAGGCTCTGTTCATGCACACCCGCGATTCCGACAACGATGAATGGAACTCCCGCAATATCGACTGTGGTTCCCACCGGTGGATCAGAAGAATACAACTCCGTGGTCGCTCGCTTTCCGAGAATGGTCACGGGCGCAGAGTCGTTCGAGTCTGTCTCCGTGAGGGCGCGCCCTTCCGACAAAGTGATCCTCTCGGCACGAAAGAATAGCGGCTCAATACCAAGGACGGACATGGAGACTCCGTGCCGACCATGTTTGACTAGTTGGGTGGTTTCTACGAGAGGCGAGACGCCAGCGATGGTTGCGACTTCATTCCGAATGGCCTCAACGTCACGCATTGTCAGTGATTTCGGGGCCGCAACAGAGCCATGTCGGTCTCTCGGCACGTATCTGGCATTTTGTACCACCACCACACTCGCGTCGTTACCGCGGAGTCTTGCCCTGAGATCAAGTTGCGCGGCAGTGCCGGTTCCGATCATTAGCTCCAAGGCAAGGACGCCCACGGCAATTGCGACGCATGCGGGCACAGTGCGAATGGGGTTCGCGAGTAGAAGCCGGATAGATAGCGATGCGATTCGAAACTGCTGCACGGCTAGGGCGCGACCTGAGTGGCTAATTGCTTCGATTCTCGTCGGAAGCGATCACGCCGCTCTCGAGGCGAATGATACGCGGCGCACGTCGTGCGACGGCAGCGTCATGCGTTACGAGGACAATCGTGCGACCCGCAGTGTGAAGCTCGTCGAACGCGTCCATGATTCCCTCGGCTGAATTGGCGTCCAAATTGCCCGTTGGTTCGTCGGCAAGAATCAGCGGAGGATCATTGATCAATGCGCGCGCGATCGCAATACGTTGTTGTTGGCCGCCTGACATTTGTGGCGGCTTGAAATTGATCCTATCAGCGAGGCCGACTTGTCCAAGAAGATTCACTGCGCGACGTCGGGCGTCGTCGGGGTAATGACCTGAGTAAAGTAGAGGAAGGAGAACGTTTTCCACCGCGCTGACATCGTCGAGCAGATTGAACAGCTGAAACACGAAGCCCATTCGCTGATTCCTGATTCGCGAAGCGGCGGCGTCGGAGAGGCTGGTCACGTCTTCGTTCTCAAAGCTATACGCCCCCGCGGTGGGGCGATCAAGCAACCCAATGATGTTCATGAGAGTGGTTTTCCCGGTACCCGATGACCCCATGATCGCAACGTAGTCACCGCTGTTTACGTCCAAACTTACACCTCGAAGTATTCGGTGAGTGCGAGATCCATCGACGAAGTGTTTTTCGACACCGACCAGTCGTATCACCGCTGCTCCACTCCCCCCCGGGGTAATGCAACTACTTCTCCCGCTGACAGCCCCGCTTTGATTTCGACTTGAGTTCCCCTGATCTCGCCGACCGAGACATCTCGCCTCGATATCCCCTGTTCAGACAGGATTGACACGAATGTCCTCCCATCTTCGTCCCGTTGGATCGCACTCGTAGGCAGGCTGAGCACTTGACGGTTCTCACCGACGACAATGGATGCAACAACGCTCATTTCGGGTCGGAGGGACGAGAGATAATCCTCGTCAAGGCCGATCAGTACGACGTAGTGCAAGACGCTTTGCCGAAGTTCCGTTTGAGGTGTAACCGCGATAACGTGTCCCTTGAAGCTTTTACCAGGAAATGCGTCGGTCGCAATAGTTGCGGATTGCCCGACGAGAATCCGGCCGATGTCGACTTCGTCTATGAAGGCCTCCACATTTAGGCGTGAGAGATCCATTATCGTCACAAGACTCGGGACCGCGAAACTCGCGGCAACCGTCTCCCCTTGACGCGTCCCGACGGATGTCACAGTGCCGGCAATCGGCGCCGTTATCGTGGCGTATGACAGTTCGACCTCGGCTCGGCGCAGCTGGCTCTCCGAACGTCGCACAGCCGCCTGTGCAACAACTTCCTGCACCTCCGCCTCTTCTAGCGCCGCTTGCGACGTCAAATGCTCGCCGGACAACTGCCTCAGCCGCCGAGCAGACGCGATTGCGAGGGACAGCTCTGCGCGAGCCTCATCTAATGCTGCCCGCGCTTCCTCCACCGCGACCTCAAGCTCTGTCCGATCAAGTTCAGCGAGCAATTCCCCTTTCCGAACACTGTCGCCTACCTTCACATACAGTCGCGTTAGAATGCCGGAGATTCGCGGGCCCACTCGGATCTCGGCGCCGACCTGGGGGCGCACCTTACCTCCGGCCACGATCTCGGGTCGCATCGCAAGTGTAGATACGCGGACGGATTCCTGCGGCGGGCGTGGATCTTGTCCCACGCATCCCCCCATAACCATCATGGCCATGCAGACGCATTCTCTGCACCAACGAACTTGTCGACGGGCCGAGCCAATCACGCGCAATGGGAGGACTCGGAGAGACTGAAATAGACGCCGCCAGACGCCATCAATTCTTCGTGTGTTCCCTCCTCGACCACCCGCCCACGATCCAGCACCACTATTCGGTTCACTCCTCTGAGAGCGGCCAGCGCGTGAGTGATGAGGATGCGCGTGGAGCCGAGAGCCTCGAAATGTCTGTGCACGAGTTCCGTCGCATCGAGATCCAACTCGCTCGTGGCCTCGTCAAGTATCAAGATTCGTCGATCTCCGAGAAATGAACGTGCAATAGCCAATCTCTGTCGCTGCCCGCCCGAGATGTTACTTGCGGCCTCGGACAGCCGCGAATCGTACCCGAGCGGCATAGCCTCGATAACCTCCGCTATGCCCGCCGCCCTGGCGGCACGTTGAACTTCTAATAGAGAAGCTTCCGGATTGGTAAACGCAATGTTCTCTCGAATCGAGCTAGAAAACACGAAATCGGACTGGAGTACCACTCCAATCTGCCGGCGAACGAGTCGTAGATCAAGGGTCGATAGATCCTTGCCATCATAAAGGATGCGACCCGATCGCGGCTGTTGCAATCCCAGCAGGAGCCTAGCTAGAGTGCTCTTTCCCGCACCAGAACGGCCGACAATCGCGATCGACTCGCCCGGCCTGACTTCAAGATTGATATCTGTCAGAACGTCCGGCCCGTTATCGAAGCGAAAACTTACGTGATCGACTTGGATGTTGCCAGAGAGCGTCCCGGGGTCCACTCGCTCACTTGCCCGCTGTTCCGGCGCCTCCGCGAACACTTCTTCGAGACGACTCAGGTGCGTACCAACGAGCTGGAGACGCTGCGCATTCGCAACCAGCGACGCGACCGGCGACAGAAATGCTGCCGCGAGCGCAGCGAACCCCAACATCTTCCCAAGCGCCAGCGATCCTTCTACGACGAGCACGGAACCGAGAACAAGTAGACTCAGTGGAGTGATCACATTAATCGCGGACGCCAGTGTCGAATAAATCACGCTCTTCCGCTGACGGAGCACAGAGGCGTTCAACTGCGATCGGAAGAGTTCTCGCCAGCGAAGTAACACTCGGTCTTCCGCGCCAAACGCTTTGATCGTCTCGATTCCGCGGAGAATTTCAACGACGTAGCTCTGAGTGGAGGCCTGCGCGGCAATCTCCGCCGCGAAGAGCTGCCTTAGTACGCGACTTCCAAGGAGAACAATTGCTGCCTGTAATGCCGCCAACCCAAGGGTGATCCACGCTAGGCTGACGTTTGCCAACATCATTACGGCGAGGTAAACCAGAAGAAGACTTCCGTCGAGAACCACGGAGATGAGTTGCTGCGACAGCGCCTCCCTCAATACGACGTTGCTCGCCAATCGCACCAGGAGGTCTCCGCTTGAACGTAGCTGGAAAAACCGGAACGGCAGGCGAAGGAGATGATTGACAAACGACTCCATCATTGCGTCGTCCAGCCGAGCCTGAAGCGCCACCAACAAGTGATTCCGAACCACAGAGACGACCACATAGCACGTAAGGAATGCGATGAGTCCCCCCATCAGGCTCGGAAACGAAATGACTTCGGCATTGGGTACGAGATGATCAACTACCAGCGCGGTGAGAATCGGCAATGCAAAGCCGAACACTTGCATCACGGTCGACAAGCAAACGATGGACGCTAGTGATCGCCACGCCTTGATTGCGAGCTTCAGGTACCGGTCGTACCCATGCCGGGCACTCGCTACTCTCTCTGGCGGTTCTATCTGTTCAAACGCCAGTATGACGCCTGTAAACCTCTCATTCATCTCGCGTTTTGTAATCACACGTCGCCCGGCGCCGGGATCGATGATCTCAAAGCGCCCGCGACTACGTGGGGCAACGAATACTACGAAGTGTTCAAACCCCCAATGAAGAATCACCGGGGTCCGAACGCTCGAAAGGTCATCCAACTCGCATCGGTAGCCTTCCCCGCTCAGCCCGAACCGTGACGCGGCCTCGACTAGTTGTTGGGCGGTCGTACCACGATCGGCCACTCCCAGCGTGGACCGTAGCCTGGAGAGTGGAACGTCTTGGCCGAATGACCCGAGAATCATTGCTACACAAGCGGTTCCACACTCCGAGGCGGTGGATTGAAGAATGACCGGTACTTTGAGTCTGCGCCGATACTGTCCGAGTGGAGGAATCGCGCGAGAGGCACGACCCCGCTTGTAGGCGTCAATCGCCTGATTCCTGAAAAGGTTCTGCCTCATCACGGTTTCCAGCTCTATGACGAAACGACATGAACACGACTCATGAAGAGCCGATAGAGAATCTGGTAGAGAACTACTTCGTGCTCACGATGCGCTGAGCGCAGTAGTCGATTGAGGTGCACATGAACCAGACTGGCGGCGATTTCCTCAAGTGACCGTGAGAGGCTGCCATCCGAGCTGAGCTTCTTGAGTTGACGTGCCGGTGCAACCAACTGTCTGCTGCGAGCCAGGAGAATCGCGTCGATCTCCTTGAATTCAGATTTGGACTCTTCCCTAGAAAGCAGCGACCTAAGCCCTTGCGCCTCTTGTCTGACGCGTCTCGCGATAGACTCTCTTACGTCCTTCCCAACATTGAACCCTCTTTGCAAGTTATCGCGCATACGACGTGCGAGTGTCGCCTTTCTGCGGTCGCTAAGCCCGAGATCCGTCAGTAGCAAGTCGACACTCGGTATCGCCACTCGCCAGCGAAGGTCGGCCCTACCATCCCCTAACACGTGTGGTAGCAACGCACAACACGCTTCGCTGTCGGCAAAGAAGATCTGCTCTGCGGCTAACAGACCGGCAGTCCCGCCGTATCTCTCACACTCGCGTTCGTAGGTGTCCAATTGGACCTTCCAAGAACGACCCGAGCTCAACTCTCGGGCGAATATGGCCTCCAGCCGCGGCATAAGAGCGCGCTTTAAGGCGTCAGCTTTGCCACTGAATCGCAGTCGCAGATGCCAGCCGTTTTCCTCAAACCGAATAAAGAACCATCCGTCGATGACACCGCTGAACATCAGCTCAGTCGCGAGCGGCGAGAACGTGTCGCAAAGCAGCTCGTCGGCCGCCCCTGGACCACAGAAGAGCTTGGCGTATACCCAATCACTACCAGGCGGGAACGTTCGCGGAACGCGCGTCTGCTCGACTTGTCGTTGATGAGCGATCAGTAGTGTGTGACTCTGGTCCACTTGCGGGCTTCGAACAAACGGGACAATTACTTCGTGGGCAAACGTACCCTCTGGCCCGGAGACCCACAGGTCGTCCGGGCCGGGGAACATCTCCATCAGTCGTAATCCGTGACGAGCGGTCCGATACTCAACCAAGACCTCGACAGATTCAGGGTCCGTCAAGTCAAGAAGCAGTTCGTTGTCGCCCTCAACGATAGAGGCAAACCGAGGAATCGACCGTGACTCACGCCAACTCGAAAGTGCAGCAGTCCACTGTTCTTGCGGTAGCGTACGAATCACTGCCAGTTCCTCTCGTCGAACCCACCAGCTGGCCCGAGCTAGCACCAGTCGACCATGCGTCACACGCGGCAGATAGGCTGAGCCCGCCAGCAGGCCCCAGTCCCACTTCAGGGTTCCGGCAACGTTTTGTGATTGCATCATGCAAAGGAATCGATAGATCGGAACGTTTCGCGGGTGCCAATAGTTGTGCGCGGCCGTTAGCCTCGGCACGACCTCCCTACCAAGGCGTTCAGAACGCAACTGGATCCGCCTATCCTTGACCGAGACGAAAATGTCTGCGACGGGAATCTGAAAGTCCCGCTCAACGGTGGAACTTCCGAGATACGGTATTTCATAGCGCCGCAACAGCGGTCGTTGGAGAACGTTTCCGAGTTTTCCCTCAGGAAGATGAATCACTTCTGCGTACACGGCTCCGGGATTCGTCCGCTCTTCAGATCGAAGGTATGGCTCGATCCAGTTTGTGAGCTCCGGAGACACATCACAAAACCGAGCCAACAGGCGAGCGCCGGAGGGGCCGGCTACGCTCTTCAGCAACACCCTAAAGTCGCCTCGGTCAATTGCGTCGGCTGAAGCAGAGGCGATCGAAGCTAGTGCCGCGAAGGCATCTGGAAGGGGAAGAGGGTCGGCCTGACTCAAGTTGCGCAAGTCCGCTTCGGTAATCGACAGTTCGGTCGAGCCTGTGGACCAACCATCCTGCAATCTACGCGCAAGCCAAGCATCTCGCGCAGTCCACACTTCTCCGTCGGGTTTGCGTGAGAGATGGATTCCATTCAGGAGTCCAGCGGCGGATGGAAGAGTCCTACTGCCAGAAAACCCAATTCCAACGTCCTCGTCGAGCGCTTCCACGAGACGGACTTCGCGTTCGCCATAACGCTCGACGAACGATCTTCGGAATTCGGTCAACGCATTGTCCCGACGAGGCTGAATGGCTTGCAGGATCGCGACTCCCGTCAGGATCTCACGAATCGGAGCGCTGCCGAGACTGGCGTCGGACGAAGGTTTGGTCATGCTAACTTGGTACGCGAGAGTGCTTTCTGCTACGTCCATGCATGTCCCGAGAGCGGTCGCAATGGCCTGATACCTCTCTCGTGGAGCGCCTAGTCCCCCCGCATCAAGCTCGGCGAGACAAGCATCTGCCGCGTGCAACGCGGCTCGCCACTTGTTGGAGTGGTCCGAAATTGGGAGCTGACCGATGAGATCGCTCAGTCCCCGAGTTCCACTCACTACTGAGCCGAAATCCGGAAAAAGCAATTGGTCTTCAACGAGTGCGTGCAAATAGGCAGTGGCGTCGTCAACCTGGATCTCGTCGTCAAACTCCATGAGCCGGGTTGACAGCTCGGCGAGAGTCAGTCGTTGTCGCGCCTCACTGAGCACAAAGAGCAGGTGATCCGAGGTCTTCACGGCGACTTCATGATAGGCGCGTGGATTGTGCCCATGGGCCGATGCGAATTTCATTAGATTTCCAACGACGTAGGCACTGTTGTTCGGGCTGAAAGTCAGGGTGTCCAGAATTCCCGGTGTTCGCACAATGCTGTCGACGATCTTTGATTCGTGCGCGCTATCTAGCCGAGTCTTTCGAACGTATTGACTGCGGGGACCAAGCGCGATGCGGGTGCGCTCACCTGGTAGTCCCACTGTTATTCCTGCAAATAGACCGAATGGCGTCGCACGAGAGGCCATCCGTGCTGAGTACTTGTACAGCGTTTGGCGGTGGCGGGAGGAAAGGCCCTCCCAATTCTGATGAGCGTCCAGTTGCTCAAAAAAGTCCGGTGCCGCAAGCCACAAGGCTTCGCGGACGATTTCGGAAGTTCGACATGTCTCCAGAAGAGGGAGATCTCGACCCTGCGCGGTGCGCGTCGGGCCGCAAAACACCGCGCGAAATGGCAAGAGTGGGGTCCGAACTACGACAAGTGAGGCGCTGTACGATTCCGCGATCGTCACATTATGCGAATCCGCTTCTTATGTGCCAGAAGCCGGAGATCTCGAGTGTGTGTTGGCATCCACCCGGAGCACCACGACGATCGTAGTAAGTAGACCGAGGAGGCCTGCCACCGAGCTCAAGGACAAGACGGCCAGCGGCCAACTCAGCACAAACGGAGCATTCGGAAATAGCCTCGGAGCCCAGTGCACGGCTGCAACTCCCAACAAGATCCCGGCTCCCCCGCCGAGTAACCCCAAGAGGAGGGTCCCGATGATCATTTCGGACCATATTCGGCGCCGGGAAGCTCCAAGCGCGATCTTGAGGGCGATTTCTTTCCTCCTCCGGCCGATCGAGAGAATTGACGCCGCCGAAGTGATCAAGCCGCCAAGTAATATCGCCGTAAGGGCCACCACCAACGCGGTCCTATGGGCGGTGGCAGTGGTCTTCTCGTAGACACTTTGAATCTCGTCGGGAAACGTAAGTCTGAAATCATCTTTTTGAGAGACGTCGATCTGGTGTTCCTTTCGTAGCAAGGCTGTGACTTCACCAGATAGTGGATGGATCTTGTTCGGAGGAAGCGCTCTGACAAGTAGCATCCGATAGGTATTTCCAACGGCGAAGTAGCGCTTTGCGGTACTTAGTGGTAGCCACAGTTCGGCATCTTCTTGTGACGGCACGCCATCAGCGCGTTGCGGCGCAAATACGCCGCGGACCACGAAGGGAACATCACCCAACTTGATTTCTTTGCCGACGCATTCTCCGGCGGGGAATAGGACTGCCCTGATCGCCGGTCCGATGATGCAATAGCGCTCATCATCGCGCTCGTTTCCAGTGTAATAGAAGCCGGCAGCAAGTCGTTTCTTCTTGATTCGAAGTAATGACGCATCCGTCGCCATTACTACTGGCTCGAAATAATTCGATCCACTTGTCGCACCAGGAACGGAAACGAACTTATAGACCGCGAGTTCTCCTCTCCCAACAAGTCCGCTCCTGATATTGTCGATCGTCGCTTCAGTCCAAACACCCTCTTTAGGGTTCCCAGTTGGAGCAGTTCCCATTACCAGTACTGAGTCGAGGTCCCACTGAGCGACGTACTTCGCAATCTCTTGCGCCACCCCACTGTTGAGTGCCAGTAGGAGTACTAACGATGCTGTTGCGACCATCGCTGTCGTAGCAGTGGCCAGAGCGGACGGCACGTCCGAAACAGCGGTCTTCAACATGGCAAGCGCGGCGCGGATCCTTCGCAAGATTCAGTTCCTCATCAGACGCGAGTTTGTCGCGTCGACGTCTCATCTCTCAGTTAGGAAGTCGATCTCAGGGACTCATTTCGGGCACTGAGTAGCAACAATCGATCCCATCTTGGTTCAAGACTCGTTACAGCCCCCAGGAGAGCGAGGCCGACCCCCGCCGCGCCCATTAGCAGGCCTGGCTGCTTCGCCCAACCCTTCTCGTTGAGCCGCCACACAAAACCCAATCCGGTCTCGCCTCCTCGGATCTTGGCGCTGAATTCGAGTGTGCGTCGCAGCCAATAGTTGCTCGCATCAGCGAACACCTGATCATCTGATGCCTGGAAAAAACGATTGAACATGTGACTCAACCCCGATGTTCCATGGCACAAGGTTTCATCAACGACACCTGAGGATTCTGGTGATCGTCTGGCTGCGTGTAACGCGGTCTCAAGCGCGATTTGAGAGATCCTCTCGGAGCCCAGACAGTCTCCGGCTACACGTAGCGCCCCAGCCAATCCAAGATCGCCATAGCACCAGCCAAGTCGTGAAGGGTCTGGAGCGCGATGCCGTACAAGGCTAGATGCGAATCTCGATGGGCTCCCAATCTCTTGCGTCAACAGGAAGTCGATCGCCTTCCTTGTTAGTTCATCCGCTTCGCAACTCTTTATCCCAAGGCGCCTAATCTGAGCGAGCATCTGAATCACACCTGGAAGTCCATGCGCGGTGCCCAAGTCAAATCGGGGGTAAGGATAGTTTCCGCGCGGCGGTGTTTCCCACCCATTGCCCCCGTTAATCTCGAGTGCTGTTCGCTCAAGCCTTGAGACAATCGCTTCCAGGCAATCACGTGATCCCGGCTCACGTGCCCGCTCGATCGCATACACTCCGAACCCTACCATTCCACTCACCAGATCAAAGTCAATCCAACCCTGGGAGGATTCCACGAATCTCGTGAGGCCAGCGGTAATGTCGTCACTCGGTTCGAGGCACGCGCCGTTTCCGGTATGCTCAAGCAGCCAGGCAGTTCCGAGAAAACCTGAAATCAACCCCGACTCTGCTGGTTGTTTCTCAGCCAACTCAAGTGCCCGAGATAACGAGGATTCGTAAACTTCGGCGGCCCCGTCGAAGAGTCCGGATAACTCCAAATAGTGGAAGAACAGTGATACGCCGGCGTAACCCGCGAATGACGGGCTGGTCCATGGGCCTGATCGCTCGTGAGGATTGAGCGCTAGTTGCGCTGCGAGATACTGAGCAATACCGTCAATCGCATCTCGAATCTGATCCGCAAGCACACCCGACGCAACGGGGATCCATCGACTAGGAAAGCCGCTCACTTCGTGCGAGGATTGGTTCACGCTATTCTCGAGACGGCTTTGACTTCTGATTGGCTGACAACTGCTAACGCTCGGTTGCTTGTTTCATCGTTTACGCATACCCCCCGCGGCCAAGGGTATGTACCCAAGCGGAGACAGGTCTGCATCCGCGGCGCGCATTCACGCACAGCATCCCTTTCACACCGGAAGCTTTGAACGACCCGGTCGTTGCCGTGCGCTGCAGCCGAAACGTGCGAGTCTTGCTACACGCAGACCGTATCGTGGATTGCTGACTTGCACGTCTTGTCGCAGGCGGGATCCGTCTCGCAATTCGTCGTTCCGCCACAATCGTTGATCTTGGTGCCGCCCACTACATCTTCCAGTTCTGGAGCAGTCAACCGCCGAAGCGTCTCTTTGTGAAGTACAAGCTTTTTCATCAAAACCTCCATGCGACAAGGAGCGAACCTGGCGCGAGGCTAGCACGAGGCAATGCCGTGTCAACGGGTTTCTACTGTGGGGTCCACTTGTCTTGAGTGCGCGAGCGTTCAGGCCGTGACCGAAAATACCATTTGTCTTATTACTTCTAGAGGCGGTGATTCATCTTTCTTCCCAAGAGATCTCCGGCTCGAGCTCGGTAAGCCCCCGCAATAGGCGGAGGCGGTCGGTCTTCTGAATGACAAGGTCCGCGAGTACTGTTCGAAGAGTTGCTCCGTTCGCGCCGCTCGCGTCACAGATTGCTTTTGAGAGACATTTGATTTCATCCACGGCGTGGTCATTCAAGCGGCGAGCTCGCTCTCGGTCAGCCAAGACTGGAACATCGTCTAGATGTGCGATCATGAGCAACAGTGGCAAGTTTGCGCGGATTGCATCGTCGATTGTTGAGAATGAGATTGAGCATCTGTTCGTTGCCGCAATTAACTCAATGTACGCGGCGACTGCGAGAATCAGCCGGCTCGAGAAGCCGAGAAGCTTGCTAGTCGCGGCACTAGGCCGACCGGCGCTAAGTGCTTTTATGCGAAGTCTCGGAGCAAATGCGACGATTAGCCTTTCTGCCGCCAGATGCTCAACGTTGATAAATGACGATGCGCCCAAGAACTCGAGCGTGTCACTGAAGGTACGGGTTGCCCACTCCCGCTGAACTCCGCATTCATGCGGATCCGGCCACAGGGAGTATCCGCGCGACGCACATACACGCTCGACCGCCACATAGTCGAACAGCCCGAGCCCGGCGCGCGCGAACACTTGATCTCGCAGCCACTCCTCGCCATCAACAAGCTCGTCGGTGAGACGCGGGCCGTCGGGACCGGGCGGCAGTATGGTCGCGAGCAACGCAATCTCGTCAGACGCTTCCGCAACATCTGAGCGCAAGTCCGCATGCATGATCCGGAAATCGTTGGATGCATCATCCCAGAGTCTTATTGGACATAAGGTGCTCAAGCCGACGACGAGAATATCGCCGCTGCGAGTGAATTGGTTTGCGGGAAACAAGCGACAATTCAGTGGCTTGCGGTGCCGACCGTGGATTGCGTGGAGCTCGCACTTACCCTCGTGCGTCAGGAAGTAGCACGCTGGCCGGGTATTCAGCACTGCTTTCCAGTGGCGGTCGATCTGGGCATCGATTGGCTGCACGAACAGCGGCAGTGAAGGGTATGCTGTGGACAACCACTCAAACTCGATCGCGGTCGACATGAAGTGCGCTCCCCGGCAGCACCGGAAACCGCACTGGACACAATTAAAGCCGAGACTTCCATCTGCGAATGGAAAGTAGAGCCGAAGCCCGTCGAACATCGAAGCGGCTAGATCGGACAACATACGAAACGTGTCACACAGTTGTCTGAGATTATCGCAAGGTCCTGAGCAACTGTTCGAATGAGAAATCCGGGTGAAACACGCCTTGCGCCGTTCGGGCACGAGCTATCAGCTCCGTACGATCAATTCGGCGCGAGTCCATCGATCCGAGAACTACATACCCGCCGTTGAACGGCATCTCGAAGACGTATGTTTGCGGAAACATGGACCGAATCGAAGCCAAGTCAGCACTGATTCGATCATGCCAGTTGATGTTGAAGACGATTATCCCACCGGGCGTTAGCCTTCGTTGAACGTTCTGGTAGAACGTTACCGTTCTCATCGTCGAGTCAACACCTATGGCATCAGTGGAATCTGAAGGCGTGAGGTACGTGTCCATGTAAATCACGTCGTACATTTGATCCGTGCTCTTGAGGAATTCCACTCCATCGGCTGTTACGACGTTCACTTTCTCGTCGGACCTAACTCCGAAATACTCGCTCGCGATTCGAGTTACTTCCGGATCGATTTCGACTGCATCCACTCTCAAGGAAGGATCGTACTCGCGTAGGAAAAGGACCATTGCCCCACCACCCAGACCCACGATCAGCACCCGTTCTTGATGAGGGCGGAGCAGATAGCTGGCAAACATGAATGGTCCGTAGTTCAGTCTAAGGGCGTAAGGTCTAACGAGATCGACTTGGGTTTGGATCGCTTCGTTTCCATCGGGACCCGCGAACGTCAGACTCCTTACTGAACCCAGTTGTCGAACTCTGATGGTGGAGTACTTTGATTTTCGTTCGAGTTGGACAGCCCCCCACTTTTCATCAAGTCGCTTGTTGGTGCCGGCGGCAGGCGCGTTCGGTGTGGTGGCACCGCAAGAGACCATGAGACTTAGAGCAAGTGCGGCTGCAATCCGCACTCCTGCGCCGTGTGACCAGTGGTTTGCAATCCCCTGAATTCGAGCTTGCTCCATGTTCACCAGCTTAACCAACCGTCTCGGCCAAGAGTGCCCAGGGCTTGGAGCACCATTCCCACGTCCACATTGGCGTGCTCTGCTAGGTTCCGCGCCGTCCAATGGCCGCCGTGCGAAGAAACATCTCTGAGGACTACTGCTATCCATTCATCTGGTGGGTCCAATTCAATCCCTCGAACGATCTCATCGAACTCGTCCACTAGGTAAACCTTCGCGGAGTGTATAGTTTCGGGGAATCCACGCGTGAGCTTGTATCCTTCATGCAGTCTGGGCTTCGACTCCTGAGTCCAACCGTCGCGACGAAGCCCCGCTCGCGGCGAAAACGCTTCAAGACTGAGTTTCAGATCTTCAACATCAGGCAGAATGCTATAGGCTGGGCCACGGAGTCCCGGCTTGCCGAAGGTGAAGTAAAGCACGGCACGTATTCGGTCCCGGCTTGTGTTCGCGCCGCCAGAGTGGACCAGCTTACTGTTCATGAAGGTGGCTGATCCTGCCGGAAGCTCAAGCACTTCTGCTCGGCTCTCGTCAAAGCTACTGTGCGCTCTTACCACCTCCGACGACGTAAGATGGCTGTGGGGAATGACGCGCAATGCTCCGGCAGCTCGGTGGGTCGCAGCCAAGTTGACGAAGACAGAGAGCAGCGAAGTCTCCGGGTTCGTTTCGTCCGGATGGAAGGGTTGGCTCTCAGCGCCGGGGAAGACTGTTATCGAACTAAGCTCGACAAGGCGCCGGTCGCTTCCAAGAAACACCTCCGCTGTGTAGTACGCGGGTTCGAGCACCCTCGTAATCGCACTTCGCACCGTTTCCGAGAGTGGCAATGGACGGTGAATTCGATAGTAAGGTGAATGAACATACTGCGGTGAGCCCGTGCAAAATGCAGTGAGCACTTCCAAGAGCAAACTAGAGCATGTCTCTTCGTCAAGTAGTTCGGCGATCGTGAAAAACCCGTTCGTCGCGAAATCGGTTGCGAAATCGCTGGTCATTCTCGCCTCGGGGCTTTGTCGCATGACGAGCTACAGTGGAATCGCGCTCAAGCCGTGTCGTGGTGCAGCTTCAAGTAGACGAGCACGTATAAACTCACTGAGAGTTCAAGCAAGATTGCCGTGATACGCCATGCTGGACGCCATAGCCAGATCGCCAGGTAACCCAGCGACGTGCCGCCTACCAATAGCTTCGACCTCGGTGTGGCTTCCGGGAGTGCTAGGTAGCGAAGCGAAAGGAGAATTGCGGCGACCAAAGACACCAGCGAATACGGCATCAGGAAGTCCTTGAGACTGGACCATTCAGGCGTGCGATACTAGCGCGCGAACCGTGGAAACGGAAGCGCGGAGAGAAACAGGATGGGGGTAGGCGCCAGATCTACGACCGTCCTCCCGACTCCCCCACGCACGGGTGGGACTCTGGAAGCCAACCGTACCACCTATTGGCGAGTAGGCCTCGGGAGGTTTCGCGCCGGAGCCTTCTTGGCGGGCTTTGCCCTAATGACACTTGAATTGGTCTCGTCGCGGGTGGTTGACCCGATCGCAGGGTCGTCGCTATTTGCCTGGACATCCATTATCGGCGTGACCTTACTCGGACTGGCCTTTGGAGCGTATTGGGGCGGTCGCACGATCGACAACGATCCCAGGATCATCAGAATCGTTCGCGCGAGTTCTGGTGCTGCCTTTCTCGTCGCCGCTGTTCCACTGCTGGCAACAGCTGGAAGACCGATCATGGGCGCGCCTTTACCAATCGAACTCTGCTCCACCGCTCTCGTTTTTTACCTGTTCTTCGCGCCCAGTATGTTGCTCGGGATGTTGTTGCCCATGCTGCTGAAGCTTGCTCCAAAGCACGAAAGGGGATTGGGAGTCGCCTATGGTTCCCTCTCAATGTTCTGGTCATTTGGGAGCATCGTGGGAGTGTTCGGCACTGGGTTTGTATTCATCTCAGTCCTTGGCAGTCGCGGAACGCTTTACGGAATAGCCACGACACTGCTTGTCAACTCGTTCTGGTTCCATTTCGCGTCGCCGGATCGTGGCACTCGATCGGAACGCGTGTTCCTGTGGGGTACGATGTTCGGGACTGTACTAATCGGTTTTTCGAGCTCGTTGCTCCTGCAGCCATGAACCAGTCAGGCAGATTAGCTTCCTAGTCTCTGGAGTCCAAGACTCAGAGTAGCGACGTCGCCGACAAACAGGGGCACGCCGTAAATACCCGGTAGTGGCCGTCGCCTCTGCTACCGCGGCAATCCGGTTGCACCAGCGCCGCGTGCGGACTTCCGCAGGTACTCGGAAATACACGCGTGTAGCTCGACACTCTTTCATCAGTAGGGGTTTTGAAGTCGGCGGGTTTCCGCCCGGTTCCCATAAAGAAAGGGATGAAGCCGATTGGCTGCATCCCTGATGAGTTACATGAGCCCCCTCTCCCGGAGTGAGAGGAAAGCTCCGTCGGTCACAATCAAGTGGTCTGCCAGAGAGATTCCCACAAGGTCGCAGGCGCGCTGGACTGCGTGGGTGAACTCGATGTCCTCCACCGATGGCTCAAGGAGGCCGCTTGGATGATAGTGGACTAGAACTATTGAAAGAGCGTTTGAGAGAATTGCCGGCTTGACGATTTCGGCCGGGCGCGCCCTCGTCGTGTTGAGGTCTCCGACCGCCACGACGTTGAACGAGGTCGGCTGGTTTTGACTGTCAAGGCAGAGAACCGAGAGAATCTCTCGGTCCGCGCCGAGGTAGTACGGTCGAATCGCGTTGTGCACGTCTCGCGGTCGACTCACCCGACTGACGCTAAATCGAACCCTGCCATCGCGAACCTGACGAATTCGGACTCTCTGAACTGACTTCGGCGGCTTCACGGCACAGCTCGCGGAGTGAACTCCAGTGTGCAGAGGTTTGCCGATCGACCGTGAATCAGGCAGTAGCCTCCTGAACCGACACGGCAGACCTCGATGTCGTGTTGTTCGCAGGTGGGGCACCAGGTATCCGAAGGGTCGGCGTCATCGACGTACGCATCGCCATTCATGAGGACCCAGGCAAGGACCTCGACGTCCTCCGAATTACACACCGAACACCGTGATAAGACACGTGGCGTCTCGGGTCTTTTCTTGCTGCTCCCTCGCTTATACCCAGCCATGACTACTCCTTTCGGAAATGGGATGCCAATGAAGGAATTCAGCCTCAGATCGCTGTGAGAGTGCGATCCGTCGCTAGCGAGGTCGATCCAGCAGTCGACGGCGCGTGCACTTGGAACGATCGGTTCACTCGGGCGAGCAGGTCGAAAGCTGCCTGGATACTTCCCATGCGATGGGTCGCGTAATCAGTTGCCGCGTCGTACGCATCGAGGATGGTCCGAACTCCTCCGAGCTCGAACCGCTGGCGGAGCTGTGCTGCTGCAACGCTGGGCATTTCGTCAAGCACCGCTGAAAGTATCTCGGTTGCGATGCCGCGCTCAGCCCATTCGCTATAGAGGAAGACGATCGCTTCAAAGGCCTCGAGGTACGAGACAAGCTGGGAGCTCAGTTCCTCCAGGGGGATCTCGCCTGCATGGACCGACACGAGACCTCCTGCGAAAACCCCTCCTCCTCCGACTGCGAGATTCGTGCACACGAACCGGAACGCGCCGATGTGAATCGCGATCCGCGACCTTCCGTCGTAGGAGTTCTGGATCTTGAGACACGGGCAGATCTCGCCGTAGCCCCTGACGAGCTTTGCAAGGGCTGGAAACTTGTAGATGGCACGAAGTCGTGCGCCCCCGCGGTCGACGAAGACGCCCCGAGGAACCGAACCGAGATCGATCGTCTGAATCGCCTGTTCGACCAAGTCGAGGATCGCCTGGTGCCGAATGAGTCTGTAACGTTCGGAGACAACGGCGAGGACTGTGCCGGTGTCGAGCCGTGCTACGGCAAGACGACGCGGAATCTGCTCGTACCGACCTCCGTCTTGTCGATACAGTCGCACCATGCTGACCGGAAAGTCAGCCGGGTGGCCTCGGGTCACGTCTTGATTGATGTGTGCGGACAAGTCGACCGGTGCTCGAGACATTGGAAACCCTCCTTCGGATTGTTGAAAGGACTGCTTTGCAGCGTAGCGAGCCTGCATTCCTAGGAAAGGAGGGGGAATCTGCCGCACCGGAGGACTCGAGCTCAGCGCGCGATACGCGCCGGGGGTCCTCAGGCCCAGCGCAGCTTCGGGCTACGAATAGATGACTCGACCTGGCGGCTGCGGAATGTCGACCAGGAACATCGTCAGGCGCTCGAGGGCCGCCTCCCAGCAGTCGACCGCTTCGTCACGCGAGGGGAGAGTTCCGGTTTCAATCCACACCGTGATCGAGAATCCGTCGCAGGTTGCGTCGAGAAACCTGGCGCCTTCGAGCTCCCAGTGAAAGAGCACAGGCCGTTCAAGTCGACTACGAACCAGCTCATGACTGAAGTTGAAGAACACCGCGAATGCATACCGTGCGTCAGCGACTAGCTCCGGGTAGTTGTGAGCGAACTCGAGGTAGCCCTTCGCCCAGTGCCCGCCGCTCTCATCGCGATTGAACGCTTTCTCGCAGCCGATCGTAAAGAACGCAGTCCCCTTCGCATTGATCGAAGAGATCGCGTTCGAAAGGGCAGGATCGTCGGTAGCCTCGGGGATGTACCGCCCTGCGTCCGGGATCCCCTTGAGCGGTTTGAAACCGTAGTTTGACGGAACTCCTACTCTCTCCACACCAGGATAGGGAATGGCTTTCCCACGATGTCTTATCGTTAGGATGAGGCTGGTGGGCGTCTCCTGCACCTGTTCCTCGTCCAACAATGCCTCCTCCAGTACTTGCGACTCTCCAGGGCGAGAGCACGGGACTCAAAAGAAAAAGCCGGCGGGATTTCTCTCGCTGGCTTTTGTTAGGTTCAACGAACTTGGATCAGAGTTTCGCGGATGCGCTTGTGGTCCCCCATACACACGGGAAGAAAGTCGCACCAAGTGCACCACATGCCGGGTCGCTTGTAGAAATTCCCCGCTGCGGTTTCCCGGGCGACATGCGCGATCTTAGCAAGATACTCGGCAAGCTCAGCCGGCGACCGCTTCGACACATGCCATTCGATCTTCGGCTCTTTCCTCTTGATGAGGACGCAGAAGGCGACTTGTGAAGCCTCGGGATCGGCAAGTTGGTAGCACGTGAGCTGGTCTGACAGTACCACTTCATGGCGTTCGTAGGCGCGAGTTGCGGACTTGAAGTCGATGACAGTCCGGGTCCCGTCGATGTCCGCCACAAGATCTACGATGCCGACGAGGGGCAGGTCGAGGCTCGTGATTGAGAGCTCGAACCGCTTCTCGACCGCCGCGATGTTGGATAGTCGTGGCATCGCATCGAGAGCAAACCTCGCAAGTAGCACCTCCCCGGCCTGCCGAAGCTTGTCCCAGGTCCCCTTGCGTGAGTAATCTAGCTCGATCTCCCGAAGTGATGCCCAGTGGGCCTGGAACGCCGCCACGGGGTCTTCGCCAGAGCGAAAGAGACTGGCAAGAGCGTCATGCACTACAGAACCGAAGGCTAGATTCGCCGACGGCACCCGCCGCCTGAGTCGCTCCAGATAATGGAGCCGATACTGCTCGGGGCAGGTCAGGTACTTCGAGAGTTGAGAGTGTGAAATGTGGGATACGCCAGGCTCTCCCGATTCCTCTTGCCCAAGCGTTACCACTTCCGCAGTCATCGCCTGCTCCGGCCGTTGGCACGATCATTTCGAGCTGGAAAGAGCGCGTCCACGTTCATGTACCTGCCGTCGTCGGAAGGCTTGGTCGTGACCCTGCACGGGAGATTCAAGGCCACCCCCTCTTCGATCCGATACCTACCGTCCGAGTAGCCAGCGTCTTCGAGTGCCAAAGCAAGCTGCCTCTGGCTTCCAAAGAGCTTCAGGGTGTCTCCGTTCACCTGCACGTGAATGAAGAGCCTTCGGCCCCATTGGGTGTCGATCGCGCCGATTCGAAGCAGCCGGGCATCGACCGCCTTGTCGTCGGTCTTCCTCTCGTGGTCCCCGATGTTCCCGCGGGACTCTTGCCCCAGGAACTCGTTCACGATCTCGGACTGAAGGGCAAGCAACTGTGTCGCGCGACGCCTGACCTCATGGTCGGGGACGTTCTCC